>JBAXXZ010000021.1:0-11931 GCA_037127575.1 Bacteroidota bacterium
GTATGTTGATTTCGCAAATTTTCCCAATCAAGGAAAAGTCGACGACACACTTTACACCGATAATGTTCGATACAATATTCCCTCACAATTGTCGCTCATCGCCTGCGATTCAGTTGGCAATGAAAATTATGTCATCGACCAAATGACCTCCACCGATGCAGCCCGCTATGATGGTGGATTCGATAAAGATAACAACCGTTATGTCTTTAACATTGCCCGTCATGTTCAAGCCATCCTTTCAGGAAAGAAAAAAAATTACGGATTTTATGTGGTAGTAGCCAATCCTGATTTTAGATACACCATATTGCGCGATAATTACATCGATAGGGTAGTGTTGGTAGGTACAAATAACATGACCTTAAAACCCAAACTAACATTAAACTACATTAAAATTAAAAATCCCTAATAAATTTACACAAAATGGAATATAGAAGATTAGGAAAATCCGGACTACAAGTTTCTGTTTTATCATTTGGCAGTTGGGTAACCTTTGGTAAACAAATTGGTGATACCACCGCTGAGGAATTAATGACAATGGCATATGATAACGGTGTTAATTTTTTCGACAATGCCGAAATTTATGCTCGCGGTAAGTCAGAAACCGTTATGGGTGAAATTTTGAAAAAGAAAAATTGGCCCCGCAGCTCTTATTGTATTAGCAGTAAAGTGTATTTTGGCTATGAAGACGGTAAACCAAACCAAACCGGCTTGTCAAGAAAACACATCCTTGAAGGTTGCCACGCAGCCCTAAAACGTTTACAACTCGATTACCTCGATTTATTTTTCTGTCACCGTCCTGATAAAAATACACCCATTGAAGAAACTGTTTGGGCCATGAACACGCTCATCCAACAAGGTAAAATTTTATATTGGGGCACCAGCGAATGGAGCAACGAAGAAATTATGCAAGCATTTTTATTTGCTTCAAAAAATAATTTAATCGGTCCAAGTATGGAACAACCGCAATACAATATGTTTGAACGCACCAAATTGGAAAAAGACTTTTTACTTTTATTCCGTGATTTTGGATTGGGCACCACCATTTGGAGCCCTTTGGCAAGCGGCCTCTTAAGCGGTAAATACAACAACCAAATGCCCACCGATAACCGCTTACACATCGAAGGCATGGATTGGCTAAAAGAACGCACATTGGGTGACCATAGCAAGATTGAAAAAACAAAGGAACTTAGCAAATTAGCAAATGAACTGGGTACCAGCTTGCCTAAACTTTCAATTGCATGGTGCATCAAAAACCCAAATGTAAGCACCGCTATTTTGGGCGCAACAAAAATTTCGCAACTCGAAGAAACATTACAAGCCTTAGAAGTTGTTAAATTAATTACACCTGAAGTCACCGAAAAAATTGAAGGTATCCTTCAAAATAAACCGGTACAACCTTTATTTTAATTAAAACAAACTTGATTAAAGCATGGACGAAATACAAGTTGCTTCTCCCTGTTTTAGTTTTTCTTCTGATGGAATGTATCATCCAACCCATTGGTGATTTTCCTCTCAACGATGACTGGGCCTTTGCCTCAAACATTCGTCACTATTTAAAAACCTCCCAAATTCAGTTGTCCTTTTGGCAAGGCTTCCCGGGCATTCCGCAATTTATTTTTGGCACACTCTTTTGTAAATTGTTTGGTTTCTCATTCAATGTACTACGACTACTCAGCATCTTGCACTTATTGCTCAGTGCTGTTATTTTAAATGGCATACTTCGCAAATTACTGATAGATGCAGCTAAGCGTGGCACAATAGTTCTTTTGTTTTTGTGCAATCCTTTAAGCATTTACTTGGCCAATTCTTTTCAGTCGGATGTTTACCCAATGCCATTCGTTTTATTAAGCATTTATATAGCGCTTGAATACCTTAAAAGCGCACAATTAAAACATTTGCTGTCCCTCTCCTTATTTTCGTGTTTGGCCACATTAAACAGGCAAAGTGCTTTGGTTTTGCCTTTGGTATTTGCACTCTTTGCATTTATTCAATCTCATACAAACACCCGTAAAGTGTTATTTATTCTACCCTTGATTATCAATGTGCTTGCATTGATTTTATTTCAAGAATGGTGCAGCAATTCAAATCAGTACTTACCCAATTATTCTTCTTCTTATACAAATGCTATCTATCGATTGACGTTGTTGAATACTAGTACCTTTAAAAACCTGGCTTATTATAGCACAAATGCTTGTTTAGGTTTAGGATTATTTTTACTCCCACTCAGCCTTCAATATTTTAAATGGTTTTTTACAAAGCCCTCAAAATCTCAAATGATTGCTTTGCTTTTTTTCTTCACCCTTATTCTGCTCAAAATAATTTTATCCCAAAATGTCTTCCCATTTTCGGGAAATATTTTTTACCACTTTGGCATGGGTCCCATCTTAATCAATGGTTTAAACAGCGATACCGATGCACACTTAAGCCCTCTGGCCACAGGTATATGGTGCTTATTGAATGTTGTTGGGGGATTGAGTTTTTTAATTGTGTTTCAAAAAATCAAACTAGCTTGGCGTATTTCAGAACATAAAAAACAAATGTTATTGGCCTTAATGATTTTCCCTTTATACTTATTACCGCTTTGCCTCAATTATTGTAACGATAGATATCCATGGTTTTTGTTACCCCTCATGTTAATCATTATGGCATTACTTGCAACCGAACAAATTCATTCCCCAAGTTTTTTAATGGCTTTTATTCCTATGTGTTTGTTTGGGGCAATGTTCAATCACGATTATTTTGTGTTTAACCGAGCTAAATGGCAAGCCTTAAATGAATTAACCAATGAACAAAAAATTGCACCCAATCAAATAGATGGGGGGTTTGAATTTAATGCCTGGTATTTGGCTTCAGATAAAAATTACAATAAAAACCATCAAGGAAATTGGTGGTGGGTTGATCAAAATAAATACATCATCAGCAATGTTGAAATGCCTGATTATCTCACGTTGAAAACCCTTAGGCTTGAAACATGGATGCCTTTTAGTAATCAGAAGTTATTTGTGTGCAAGAAGAAACCTTAAGCTTTTATTTTTTTTGAATTGAATCGTTAACTGTTTCTTTAAAACCCAAACTCAAGCTGTTTACGCAATAACGTTGGCCGCTAGCAGTTGGGCCATCATCAAATATATGCCCCAGGTGACCGCCGCATTTGGCACACACAATTTCGCTACGAATCATGCCATGTGAAAAATCTTTCACTTTTTTTACTCTATCGCCACCGCCTAATTCTCCATCAAAACTTGGCCAACCACAATGGCTATCGAATTTTTGTTCACTCGAAAACAATTCGGTGCCGCACCCGGCGCAGGTATAAAATCCTTTTTTAAAATGGTTGTTGTACACGCCGGTGCCGGGCGCTTCGGTGCCTTTCTTTCTTAGTACTTCGTATTGTTCAGGACTCAATAATTTTTGCCACTCGGCATCGCTTTTGTTATAAGAAGTTTCCATCGGCTTTTTTGTTTCAGATTTTTTTTCACTTGATGTTTGACAAGATACCGCATTAAAATACACTGCTAATATCAGAATGAATGCACTTTTTTTCATGCTGCAATTTACTAAGCAACAATTGTACTTGAGCATTTGTTTAGATTAATTAACGGCTGTATGAATAAGCTGGTAAATTATGAACAAGTGCAAACGCTCTTATCTGCTGCTTCCGGCCATCGGAACGCTGTCGCCCAAGGCCCTTAAAAACTAAAACAATTTTTCAGTATAAAATTTCAGCGCATTGAACACAGAACTATACTTGTTCTTTAATGAAAGAAATTAAATTTTCAATTTCGATTTCGGCATCATCAAAAGGCCAATAAATCCTAACACAAAAAACGTAATTAGCACTAACACCGATTGGCGCATATTGCCGGTTTGTCCTTCAATAAAACCGAATAAAAACACGCCAATTACAATGCCTATTTTTTCTGATACATCAAAAAAACTAAAATAGCTGGCATGGTCATTTGTTTCGGGTAATAGTTTTGAATAGGTACTACGCGATAAGGCCTGTATGCCACCCATCACCAATCCTACACTGGCAGCCACACAATAAAATTCCATGGGGGTATTCACAAATAAAAATACCGAAACACAAATGCCAATCCATATAAATATGGCAAGACCCAAGGCTTTTAAATTGCCAATCTTACTCGATATCCACGAAAACAAAAATGAACCGGCTATACCCAAAAATTGTATTAAGAGTATACTCACAATCAAGGCTGTTTTTTTATAATTTTCATTTGGCCAGTCAATTTCTTTGGCAGCAAACAGAGTGGCCATGTACATCACGGTTTGCACGCCCATGTTGTAAAAAAAATACGAACGTAAAAATTGTTTTAATGCCAATTGTGGTTTTAAATCTTTAAACACCGAAAGCAGTTCTTTAAATCCTTTTAAAAAAACGTTTTGCAAATTGGCATCGCCTTCTTTTTTTGTTTTGTTGTTTGGTAATGAACGCAATGTGTATTGTGCAAACGAAAACCACCAAATGGCAACGGTAATCATGGCAATGCGCGCATCCAATCCTGGTACCTGAAACAAGTTGGCAAAGGTTTTGGTAAGGATAAACACCAAATTAATAATCAATAACAATGAACTGCCTAAGTAACCCATGGCAAAGCCTCTTGCGCTAACTTTGTCCTGATTGGCTGTACTAGCAATTTCAGGCAAATAAGCATTATAAAAAACCAAACTGCCCCAGTAACCAATAGTAGCCGTAACAAATGGCAGCATCGATAAAACCAAATGTTGCTTATCAAACAAAAACAAACCGGCTCATGAAAAAGAACCCAACACACAAAAGCCGGCCAAAAAACCTTTTTTATTGCCTTTGTAATCGGCTATTCCTGATAAAATAGGGACGATGATACAAACCACCAATAACGCAGCTGAAACAAAGTAGGAGTATAGCTCGGTGTTTTTAAAAATATGACCTGCTAATGTTACATCACTATTTACAATATTTCCAGCCACATCGTGTGAGGTTTGGTATTCATAAAACGCAGGAAAAATGGCTGAATTTATCACCAGCGGAAATACTGAATTGGCCCAATCATAAAATGTCCAAGCCCTTATCGTTTTAGGATTATCGAGGTGATGTGTTGACATACTTACTAATTTTTAAATGCAATATAAACATTTAATTTATTGCCACATTACTTCTTAATAATTTCGAATTCAACCCGGCGATTCTGTGCGCGGCCCATGTCGGTGCCGTTGTCGGCAATTGGTTGCATACCGCCAAAACCTTTAAAATACATTTTATTTTGTACGCCTTTTTTGATGAGGTATTCAAACACTTCGCGTGCCCGCAATTCACTTATTTTTTGGTTTTTAAAGGCCATGCCGGTATTGTCGCTGTGGCCATTGATTTGAATTTCAAGTGTAGAATTACTGATGAGGTATTTTGCCAGTTTATTTAATTCGATATATGATTCAGGTAACAAATAATACTTCCCGTTTTCGAAAAAGATATTGTTTAAGGCGATTTTTTCACCCACATCAATATTGGCTTTCACTTTTAAAGTGGAATCTTCTTCATTAAAATTATAGCTTGGTCCAACAATTTGCACGGCCACCTTTTCTTCGAACTGCGGTGCTTTTACCAGAGAAATATCATCCACAAAATAATAGGCTTCACGGGCGCCAAATTTTGAAATCTCAATGCGCATCAAATCCTTTCTGATTTTTGGTGCAAAGTTGCCAATGGTAATGAATTTTTCCCCACCATCTGCTTTATAATAGCCCCGCACAGTTATCCAATGGTAAGCGTTGTGCAAACCACCTTGCACACACACAGTATCAAACATGTTCGATTTAACGGCGTCCATTTGTCCGCGATAACCAGCCTTGCTAAACAATACACCAAACGATTTTAAAATGGCATTACTCCAATACGCCAAGCGGATGTGCATGGTAAACTCATACACAGTGCCACGGTGGAGGGGTTCGGCCAATTTGGTCTGTAAAAATTCTTTGTACTTTTTTCTAAATCGAAAACCGGTGTAAGCATAGCCGCTATAAGCGCCTTTTTGCCTTGTGGTATCATTACTAAGGGCATTGTGGTAATAGTCGATGGTTTCTATTCCCCGCCAAGGTATGGCTTTGCGGATATCGCTCGATTTTCTCCGGTAATTCTCAAAACTACCGTTGGGCACCAAATTTTTTACAGCCGCTTGGCTGTTTTGTCCTTCAAGGGCCAAGGCCAGAAGCATTCCCAGAATAATACCGACCTGCTTTAATTTCATTCCTTGCAAAAATAGACTTAAGTCAAAATTTTACACTATTTTGTTTTTAACACTTGGATATTAAGAAAAAACTGTATATTTGCGTTCCCAAAATAAAACGAGTAAAAAGAGACAATGGCAAATCATAAATCATCTATCAAGAGAATTCGCTCAAATGACGCGAAACGTACTGAAAACAGATATTACGCAAAAACTACCAGAACAGCGATTAAACAATTGCGTAGCACCACTTCTAAAAAAGAAGCAGGTGATTTGTTACCTAAAGTATCAAGCATGATTGATAAATTAGCGAAAAAGAACGTAATTCATAAGAAAAAAGCAGGCAATCTTAAGTCAAAATTGGCTAAAAAAGTAGCTACTATTCAATAATTGTCCATTTAACGATGGTATTGTGAACTGCCCTTTTAGGAGGGCAGTTTTTTTTTGCCCAAAATTACCTGTGTTTTATCCGCATAGGAATAAAAAAAATGCACCAAAATTTTGGTGCATTTTTTTATTCGTTTTCTAAAAAGGGTTAATCGAAATATTCTTTCATGCGATCAAAGAAGCCTTTTTCTTTTTTATTTGGGTTGGGCTCAAAATTCTTGGATAGTTTTAAATCTTCAAGGGTTTTGCGTTCTTCAGGGCTCAATTGGCTTGGGGTATACACACTTATTTCAACCAATAAATCACCTCTACCGTACGAATTGATGTCCGGCAAGCCTTTGCCTTTTAATCGCAACACTTTGCCGCTTTGTGTGCCCGGTTCAATTTTAATCTTTGCTTTTGCATCAATGGTAGGAATTTCAACCGATGTGCCCAAAGCTGCATCAGGGAAACCAATGCTCAATGAATAAATCAAATGATTGCCTTCGCGTTTTAATTCCGGATGGTCTTCTTCCTCAATCACAATTAATAAGTCGCCATTAATGCCACCTCTTGGTGCCGCATTGCCTTTGCCATTCATGCTCAATTGCATGCCTTCTGCCACGCCGGCAGGGATGTTAATGCTAATGACTTCTTCTTCTCTTACAATACCGTCGCCGTGGCATGTTGTACATTTATCTTTAACAACACGTCCTTCACCGCCGCAAACACCGCACGTACTTTGGGTTTGCATGGCACCTAAAATAGTTTGTTGTACACGGGTAATTGCACCGGTACCATTACAAGTTTTACAAGTATCAAATTGTCCATTACGTGCACCGCTGCCACTACAAGTTTTACAAGAAACATGTTTGTTGACTTTTATTTTTTTCTCAACGCCGTTGGCAATGTCTTTTAAATTTAATTTCACCTTCACACGCAAATTGGTGCCGCGGGCAACACGCCGTCCGCCGCTTCTGCCGCCGCCGCCAAATCCGCCAAATGCCCCGCCAAAAATATCGCCAAACTGACTGAAGATGTCATCCATGTTCATGCCACCGCCGCCAAATCCCCCGGCACCACCGGCACCATTAACGCCGGCATGGCCAAATTGATCATAACGTTGTTTTTTTTCAGGGTTGCTCAATATCTCGTATGCTTCGGCAGCTTCTTTAAATTTATCTTCCGAACTTTTATCGTTTGGATTTTTATCGGGATGGTATTTAATGGCCAACTTCCGGTAAGCTTTTTTAATTTCATCTTCCCCGGCATTCTTGGCTACACCAAGTATTTCGTAATAATCTCTTTTCGACATAATTTTATTGTGCTATCACTACTTTTGCAAAACGAATCACCTTGTCTCCCAATTTATAGCCCTTTTCAAGGTCGTCAATCACTTTTCCTTTTTGCTCGTCAGAGGCAGCAGGAATATGGGTGATGGCTTCCATAAAATCAGGATTAAAGTTTTCGCCAAGGCTTTCAAAAGCATTTAAGCCTTTTTGATTGGTAGTGTTTTTTAGTTTGTTGTAAATTAACTGAATACCTTCTTTAATGGCATCAATGTTTGTGGCTGTTTCATTTGCCTTTATTGCTCTCTCGAAGTCGTCTATAATTGGTAACATGGCCTTTAGCACGTCTTCTGAAGCGGTTTTAATTAAATCCGCTCTTTCCTTCACAGTACGTCGTCTAAAATTATCAAATTCAGAATATAATCTTAGGTATTTATCATTGAGTTCATTCACTTTGTTTTCAAGTTCTATTTCCTTGTCCACCAAAGTGTTTTCGTTTGTATTTTCTGTCATCTCAGCCTTATTGTCAGTCTCACTTGCATCAGTGTTGGTGTTGTTTTGTTCTAAAGGCGTCTCGTTGTCTTGATTTTGCATGGCTTTCTTCAATAATTTATTTCTCTAATATCATCTACAATTACTTTGCCAGATTCAAATTAGGGATAATTTGTCAGTTTTTTAAGGTCGAATATTGTTTTGGTGTTTATCTAAAAGAGGAATATTTGTGTTGATTTATTTCTCTTCAATTTGTTTGGCTAAAAAATTTAGTAGATCATCGCCCTTTAAATTTTTCTTAATAATAATACCGTCTCCGTTAATCAGGTAATTGTTTGGAATACTTGATATGCCGTACATTTCAGCGGCCTTGTTACTCCAACCTTGTAAATCACTTACATGGTTGTGCCAAACCAAACCATCTTTAACGATGGCATACAACCAAGCGTTTTTATTGGCATCCAATGAAACGCTGTAAACTGTAAACCCTTCACCATTTTTAAATTTTTTGTCTTTAAATTTGTTGTAGGCTTTAACCACAGATGGGCTTTCATAACGACATGGTCCGCACCAACTGGCCCAAAAATCAATTAAAACCATTTTGCCGCGTAGTGAAGATAATTTTAAAATTTTCCCGTCAACTGATTCCATGGCAATTTCAGGGGCTTGGTTACCTAAGTTGAGTCCAATAGAGGCGCTTGTTTGTATTACAGGCGACGAAAACGAAAATCGACTTAAATCAAAAAACAATTTGTTTAATTGCGGAACAATGAGGGGAGCAGCGACTAAAAAAATAAAAGCAATTTTTTTCATCAGGCTTTGCGGATAATTTGCGCACCGATGGCATTTAATCGTCCGTCAATATTTTGGTATCCGCGGTCAATTTGGTTGATGTTAAAAATCACGCTCTTGCCTTTGGCGCTCATGGCTGCAATAAGTAAAGCTACGCCTGCTCTAATATCAGGACTGGCCATTTGAATGGCGCGTAATTGCACTTTACGGTCGAGGCCCATTACTGTAGCGCGATGCGGGTCGCACAAAATAATTTTAGCGCCCATATCAATGAGTTTATCCACAAAAAACAAACGGCTTTCGAACATTTTTTGATGGATGAGTACATTGCCTCTGGCTTGAATGGCAGTAACCAGCGCAATACTAATTAAATCGGGGGTAAAGCCCGGCCAAATGGCATCGCTGATGGTTAAAATAGAGCCGTCAATGAAAGATTCTATTTCGTAACTTTCTTGTTCAGGAATAAAAATATCGTCGCCTCGTCGTTCAAGTTTAATGCCTAACCTTTCAAAAATTGTGGGGATAATGCCTAGGTTAGGATAGCTTACATTTTTAATGGTAATTTCAGATTGTGTTACAGCTGCCATACCAATAAAGGAGCCTATTTCAATCATGTCGGGTAACAAGCGATGATGTGTTCCCTTAAGTGAAGAAACACCTTCAATGTTTAATAAATTGGATCCTACACCGCTAATTTTTGCACCCATGCTGTTAAGCATTTTACAAAGTTGTTGTAAATAAGGTTCGCAAGCGGCATTGTAAATGGTGGTAGTGCCCTTTGCTAAAACGGCTGCCATCACAATGTTTGCGGTGCCTGTCACTGAGGCTTCATCAAGCAGCATGTACGCGCCTTCAAGGTGCTTGCCTTCTACTTCATAAATTTCGTTTTCTTGCTGATAATTAAATTTTGCACCCAGCGCTTCGAAGCCAATAAAATGGGTATCTACACGACGTCGGCCAATTTTATCGCCGCCCGGTTTAGGCATATAAGCTTTACCAAATCGGGTTAGCATTGGGCCAACAATCATCATGCTGCCGCGTAAACTGCCGCCTTTCTTTTTAAATTCGGGTGAGATGAGGTAATCAACGTTTACGTTATCTGCTTGAAAGCTGTATTCTTCAGGACCAAGTTTTTCAACTTTTACGCCCAGTTCAGAAAGAAGTTCAATTAGTTTAATGATGTCTACAATGTTTGGCACATTGCTAATGGTTACTTTTTCAGCGGTAAGTAAAACAGCGCATAAAACCTGTAGTGCTTCATTTTTCGCTCCTTGTGGGATGATATCGCCTTTTAGTTTATTGCCGCCATAAACTTCAAATACTGCCATAAATAGAATTTAGAATTTTCTGTTATTTTTATGTTTGTGATTGTTTTTGTGCTTGTTGTTTTTGTGGAAGAATTTCTTGCCGCTATTGTTGTTGCTGTTGTTGTTTCCTGTTCTGAGTTCTTGGTGTGAGCTAAGCTGCAAGGTTTCATCAATTTTTAAATCACCACCCGAAAGTTCAGATAGGTTCTTAAAAATAACATCGTCGGTAATGGTATCTTTATTCCAATTGTAATATGATTTTTTTAAGTGATTGGCAATTTGTCTTGTCAATTCAGCCCTTTCAGGACCTTCAGGAAATTCTTTGGCTTTTTTAATGATCTCTTCAATGGTTTTGCCATAATGTTTATATCTAATGCGGCCTTTAGGATATTCCAAAATTTTCGGTTTCTCCTTAAAAGAATCGGGGTTTGGCACTGCATAAGGGCTGTCAACATCTAATTTAAATCCTGAAATGATGAACAAATGGTCCCATAGTTTGTGGTTAAAATCAGCTACATCACGCAGTGGCGGGTTTAATTGGCCCATGATTTGGATGATGGCTTTAGCGCAGAGGTTGCGTTCATCTCTGCTTTCAATGGTACAGCAGTATTCAATCATTTTCTGGATGTTGCGGCCGTATTCAGGAATGATGAGGTGGTCGAGTTGAGTATTATATTCCATGTTATAAAAGGATAAATATACTCAAAATACATAAATGCGAGGCGATTCTGCATTTAATTTTCATGTTGTATGTCTTTGAAACCTTGATGCTTATTGTTATTGTGCAAAAAAAATTTTTCGATTTTATGTAAATAAATTTGCAATAACTGAAAAGGTTATGTACTTTTGCCCTCCCGTTTTTTGAGTATGTAATGAGAGAGAGGAATAAAGTGAGGGTCAGCCGGATATTTTTTTTCAAAAAAGATTAAAAAATATTTGCGTAGGAAGAAAAAGATATGTACTTTTGCGACCCCGAAACGAAAAGATTTGTGATAGAGAGGGAAAAAAGGGGAATACGTTCAGTTTAAAATTTTGAGTGAGAAGAAGATAGAAAAAGCGACACTAGTTGCTAATTGCTAATTCCAAATCGCTAAAAAATATAAAGACGTTCATTGAAAAGATTGATAAACAACAAGTAGTAGGTAACTCGCTTATTTTAGAATAAGCAGTATTTACGAATACACACACAGCTTTAAAGACCCCGATAACAATCGGGGCACTAGCCCTTAAGAGGATGTTGCATATACAGACAACATTACGTCCTTAAGAAATAATATAAAATATGAAATGAGCTATCCCGATGAAAGTCGGG
Organism: Bacteroidota bacterium; assembly: GCA_037127575.1. Lineage (GTDB taxonomy): Bacteria > Bacteroidota > Bacteroidia > B-17B0 > Aurantibacillaceae > Aurantibacillus. The sequence goes on from JBAXXZ010000021.1 coordinate 11,783, forward strand.
AGCAATTTTTATGAGGGATTCAGTGAAGTGGCGTTAAAACCGCGAACTGATGACTGATTAGATCTAAGGGACAAACTTTTTTTTACTATGGAGAGTTTGATCCTGGCTCAGGATGAACGCTAGCGGCAGGCCTAATACATGCAAGTCGA
>JBAXXZ010000022.1:0-11596 GCA_037127575.1 Bacteroidota bacterium
GTTTAAAGGAAACACAAATTGAATTGCAAAGCAAATTCTGTTTTGAAAAAGGAAATGCAAATTGAATTGCAAAGCAAATTCTGTTTTGATAAAGGAAATGCAAATTAAATTTCAAAACAAATTTGGTTCTGAAAAAGGAAATGCAAATTGAATTGCAAAACAAATGGTTATTTTGAATTGAAAGTGGAAATTGAATTGCAAAACAAATTGAAATTTGGAATTGAAACTGGAAATTGAACTGCAAAACAAATGAATATTTTGAATTGAAAATGGTGTATGCGGAGGAACATGGCCAAGTTCATCAATATTATTCCCCCACCCGTTCAAACAACCAAGAAATACATTTAAAGTATCGGTTGTGCCATAGATTTGCGATTGATTACCCAATTGTTTTAAGATGGAATTAATTTTATATACGGATCGCACAAAACCACTTTCTAGTTCGGCATTTGGAGATAAAAATACCGTTACCCTTTTAAATGAACTAATGGGTTGCAATATTTTAGAAATGATAATAGACTGTTTAGATTTTTTTAAAAGTCCGTCGGAGATGTTACCAAAAATTAAATTGGTTGCACCTTGATTGGCTTTGTAACTAATTAGAATATCAGTGATATTATAAGCCTTTGCTGTTCGAACGATGCCATCAACGATACTTAAATCAACTTTTTTGAGCACCTCAACTTTTTTATCACCGCTGGCAATTTGCTCAACAACACCTTCAATTACTTTTCGAACAATGTTAATTTTTTCATCTGCCTCAGCATCATCTTCAACAATAGAAAGCGGATACAAAGGCTCATTGGAATTTTGATCTTTCAATATTAAAGCCAAATCGATCAAACGATGAATGTTGTCGGGATTACTCACCGGGATTAGAATTCTTTCAGTTTTATCGTTGGTTTTTTTAACGAAATCTTTTTCTTGGATGGCAATTTTTCGGGCTGCACGTTCACTTACAAAAGAGCTTACCAAACAAGAAATTAAAATTAAAATGATGGTGGCATTGACTATATTTTGATCAAACAAGTTGATGTCGAAGCCTACTTTGATAATGGCTAAGGTGGCAGCGGCATGTGAAACACTTAAACCAAAAATAATGTTGCGTTCGTACTTCGTGAATTTATAAATAAGCGCAGTTAACCAAGCGGCGAAATATTTGGTGAGCAAACCAACAACCGATAAGATACCTGCAAAAATGAGTGCTTCAGTTCCTTTGAAAAAAAGGTGAACATCTACCAACATACCGGCAGAGATTAAAAAGAATGGAATAAATAAAGTATTTCCAATAAACACAACACGGTTCATGAGAATGCTACTGTGGGGAATAACCTTATTTAGGCCCAAGCCTGCTAAAAAGGCACCAATAATAGGCTCTACGCCTGCCAGTTCACTTAAAAATCCTGAAATAAATACGACAGCCAATACAAAAATATAATGGGAGCTAGCTTGGGCTTCGATGTTTCTGAAAAACCAACGACTAATTTTTGGCAACAAATACAAAGTTGAAAACACCAATAAACCCAAGGAAATTGCAATTTTGAACCAATACACACCGTTTACGCCACCTGTAACAATGCGTGTAATAATCCCTAACAAAATTAAAACAGCCGAATCGGTAATGATGGTGCCGCCAAATGTAATCTGCACCGCCCTGTTTTTTACAATGCCCATATTACTTACAATTGGGTAACTCAATAAAGTATGTGTACTAAACATACTTGCCAAAAGCAAGGCCGACCAAAATGAAAAATGAAAAATATGAATACAAACCAAATACCCCAGGCTTATTGGAATTAAAAAAGTGAGGGCGCCAAAAACCAAACTTTTGTTGCGGTTTTGCGCAAACTCATTCATGTCAATTTCCAATCCCGCCAAAAACATGATATATAACAATCCTGTTTTTGAAAGCAGTTCAAAACTGTTGGTTGATTCAATGATGTGTAAAGAGTTTGGTCCAATAATGACGCCTGCCAAAATTAAGCCGATAATGCCAGGAATTTTAAACCGTTTAAATAACAAGGGGGAGAAAAGAATGATTAAAAGCGTAAGTGCTAAAATCAGCACCGGATTTTTGAGCGGCAGGTACTGGTTAAAAAACTGATTGGCTTGGAAAAAATACTCCGACACTGAACTCATGGTTTATTTGGTGATGATGTTGGTGCTTCTGTTTTTGTTTTCTGTTTAGGCTTTAATTTCGATTTGGGTAAAGCATATCTGCTTCTTGGGCCAAGGAAAATTTTCTTAAAATGGGTTTCATCCATGTGAATTCGATAACCAACCGAAAAGCAAATATCTTGAATATTGCATTGATTATATCCTTCGGTATAGCCGATGCGCATTTTGTACATCATAAAAATTGCCGAGTTTCGAAATTTGTAATCATAACCAACACCAACGTTTAAACCAAGCCAATTGCTTGTCACAGTTGTGTTTTCTTGATGTAAGGCGCGCAAGTTCAAGTAATCGTTTTTTCCGGTAAAATACCCTTTAAATAAATTGTAACTCAATCCCGCCATAGGATATAGAAAACCATGGCCATCCATAAACCTTGTGATGTATTGAACATTTGATTCAAAGGATGAGGCTTGAACATTGTACCAGGTTGGCGCAAAATCAGGTGATTGGAATTTGTTGTACTCAAATGTAAAACGTAAATAATTACCTTTGTCATACGTGCATATTAAACTTCTACCTGCGGCGCCATTGCTATTTGATGAACTCCGAGGAAGATAAATCACACTCGAGTTAAGGCCGAATCCGATTCCAAAATTGGATTCTTTTTTGGGTACAACAAATTTAACCGGAGCGGCTTTAACCTTTTTTTGTGCAAAAAAGGAGGTTGCCAACATTATAAGAAAAACAATGCCAAAACCTCTTAGACTCATATTTTCAAAAATACTAAATTAATCGCCACCATTTCAGTATTGCAAATGTTTATGAAATCAAAAAGAGAAGAATAAGGATTAAAATATGTTATTTGGATTTTTGTCCTTAAAAACAATGCCTACCTTTATTGAAATGAAAATTAGAATAATCATAAGCACATTCTTGATATGTTTGGCTTCTTTATCTGAAGGGCAAACACTTACGGCCAAAAGCAATTACACCAATTTAATTCAGTTTTCGGGTATTGTACTTGATCAAGACAGTTTAACGCCAATTCCATTTGTTGCAGTAATGATTAAAGGAACCTGGCGCGGAACAAAAACCGACTATTATGGCTTTTTTAACTTGGTGGTTAATTCCGGAGACGAAATTGAATTTTTATCATTGGTGCATAAAACCAGAAGTTATAAGATATCTGATTCCCTAAAACAAAAGTACTATTATGCCATTCAAGTATTAACCAAAGATACTGTGAAATTAGAAGAAGTGGCTGTATTTCCTTGGCCCAGTAAAGAAGACTTTAAAAGGGCCTTTTTGGCTTTGGATTTAAAGGATACTGATGCCGAGCGAGCAGATCGAAATTTGGTACGTGAAGACATGACCTATTTAGAAAGAAATGCAACGGCAAGTTCTTCAGAAAATTACAAATACATGATGCAGAACATTTACACCAAAGTATATTCAGCCGGCCAACAACCTAGCATTAGTTTATTAAATCCTGTGGCCTGGGCCAAATTTATTCAGGCTTGGCGCGACGGCAAGTATAAAAGCACTGCAAAAAAGAAAAAGAATTAGATTTTATTTACCGGTTCGCATTTTTCTCACCTGTCGCCTGGCTTTTCTTTCTTGACGCTTTGCTGCCTTTTTATTTTCGCGGGCTAAAATAGCACTTGGTTTGTTGCGTTTTTTCTTCTCTAAATAAGGATTGTACGATTGGCGATGGCTTTTCCATCTCTTCCAAACACGTTTATGCGATTTACTGCTGTATAAATTATCCTGTGCAGAGACTGTTCCTGAAAGAAATAAAATTGAAATAATACAAAGCAATACTCTTCTCATGGTTTAAAATTGGGAAGAAACATGCAATAAATTTTGCGGTAGAAAAAATGTTTTGAACCATTGGTTTTTAAAAGCGCCACTGAATAAGATTAATCCTGCATTTCTTTAACAGTGGTCCTTTCCTTAACTAAAGATAACCAACGCATGGCATCTTCTTCATTGGAAAACATTTTTAGTGGTGATTTTGGCGGGTGTATGGTATTCATGAAATTTACCAATAATCGCACACCTAAATTGGGTGATAATACAGCAGTGGCAATTCGGTTTTCATTTAATATTCCTTTCGTTAAAAATGACCTGGCTTCAGGACTAATGGTAAAATGGCTCCTAGCATCATACATCACCAAAATTTTGTGACTGTCTGCAAGTTCCAAACTTCTTTCATGGTCCTCCTTTAAGGCCTCTATATCCATGTGCACGCCTTCAATGGCTTTCATCCAAACAATACCTTGCTCATCAATCCACTTCTCGTTGATTTTGGTTTTAATATAATGTTGCTTTAGCATTATGCTAATTTACTAAAATTTTAGAATTGTAAAAGTTGAAAAAATCAATTTGATTAAACAAAGGGACCTTCCTTCAGGGATTAAAAAGTAGTATCTGAGATGCTTTTTGAAATGATTTATTTTTTCAATTTCTCTTTGAGATACGTTGCTGTAAAAGATCTTTTTTCTTTGATTAAATTTTCAGGTAAACCTTCAAAAACCACATGCCCGCCATTCTCTCCGCCCTCAGGTCCCATATCAATAATCCAATCGGCGCATTTAATCACATCCAAATTATGTTCAATTACCACAATCGAATGGCCTTTATCCAACAAGGCATTAAAAGACTTCAATAGTTTGGCCACATCGTGAAAATGTAAACCTGTTGTTGGCTCATCGAATACAAATAAAGTTGGGGCCACATTGTTTATGGCAATTAAAAAACTGGCTAATTTAATGCGTTGCGCCTCACCACCACTAAGTGTACTGCTGCTTTGCCCCAATTGCACATAACCCAACCCTACCGCCTGAAGCGCATTCAGTTTTTCATTGATTTTAATTGAAAGCCTGTTCTGTAAATCTTCACCAAAAAAAATCACTGCATCATCAACGGTTAAGTTTAACACATCGGCAATTGATTTCCCCTTATAAGTCACTTCTAAGGTTTCGGCTTTGTAACGTTTCCCACTGCATGATTCACAGGTTAATTTAATATCAGCCATAAACTGCATTTCAACCGTTATTTCTCCCTCACCTTGACAAAGCTCGCATCGTCCGCCTTCAACATTAAAACTAAAAAAACCGGGTTTATAGAGTCGTGTTTTTGCTAAACCTTGTGCTGCGAACAATTCGCGGATATCATCAAAAGCCTTTACATAAGTTACCGGATTACTTCGGGTTGATTTGCCAATGGGGTTTTGATCAACAAACTCCAATTGTTTAATTTGTTTTAAACTGCCGCCAATTAAATGATCATGGTTTACGCTTTCGAAATAACCATCCAAATACCTTTGTAAAAATGGAAGTAAACCTTTTTTGATAAGTGTTGATTTTCCTGAACCACTTACCCCTGTTACACACGTAAGCGCATGCAAAGGAAATTTTACACTTACATTTTTTAGGTTGTTATCGTTCAGATTTTTAATCTCTATAAATTCTTTCCACATCCGGCGGCGGACCGGCACCTCAATCTTTAATTGATTGGTGAGGTATTTGGCCGTAAAACTTTGTTTAGATTTCAATAAATCTTTGTGGGTGCCTTGAAAAACCAAATGTCCGCCATTGGTACCTGCTTCAGGACCAATATCGATTAATTCATCGGCTTGCAGCATGATTTCTTCGTCGTGTTCAACAATGATTACAGTGTTACCTTGTTGTTGAAGTGAACGTAATACTTTTATTAAACGTTGGGTGTCGCGCGGATGAAGGCCGATACTGGGTTCATCTAAAATGTACAAACTACCAACCAGTGTACTGCCCAATTGGGTCGCTAGATTGATGCGTTGGCTTTCCCCCCCGCTTAATGTATTGGCAACTCTATTCAGCGTTAAGTAACCCAATCCAACATCACATAAATAACGCAAACGGTTTTTGATTTCAATTAACAAACGTTTCGATACTTGGGTATCGTGTTCATCTAATTTTAATTGTTCGAAAAAAGGGACGAGTTTATCTACGGGTGTTAACACCAAATCGTTTAAACACTTATCAGTCACCTTCACATAATTGGCATCCTTGCGTAAACGTGTACCATGGCAATCAGGACAATTGGTTTTGCCTCTATATCGCGCCAGCATTACCCGGTATTGAATTTTATAGGTTTCCTTTTCCAACATTTTGAAGAAGGCATTTAGTCCATCGAAATATTTATTACCGGTCCACAATAATTGATAATCCTCCTCACTTAACTCGGCAATGGGTTTATGTACAGGAAATTTAAAATGGTGCGCATTTTTTAAAAGTTGGTTTTTATAATAACTCATCACCTCTCCATTCCAACAAACAATGGCACTTTGAAACACCGACAAACTTTTATTTGGCATCACCAAATTGGGATCGATACCAATCACACTTCCAAAGCCCTCACATGTTTTACAAGCACCAATGGGATTATTAAAAGTGAAAAAATTAACTGAAGGCTCTTCAAAAGCTATGCCATCAAGCTCAAACAAATTACTAAAATCATGTTTTTGATATTGCTGGCCCTCCTCTTCAATCCAAATCTTGCAGGCACCATGTCCTTCATAAAAGGCCGTTTGCACCGAATCGCCTACTCTATTAACAAAATCTTCATCATCCGGTTGATTCACCAATCGGTCAATCACCAAATACACTTCACTTCCTTTTTTAAGTTTTTTAAAATCAATTTCGCTGATGCGTTGTACTTGTTGATTCACGATGGCTCTTGCAAAACCTTGCTGCATCAACAAATCGAGCTGCTTTTGAAAAGGTCGATCGGGTTTTTCAAATACCTCAGCCAAAACCAATAATTTGCTTTCAACTTTTAATTTCAAAACAAAATTAACTACATCGCTTACTGTTTGGCGCTTCACTTGTAGGCCACTTATTGGACTATAGGTTTTACCGATGCGTGCGAATAACAATTTGAAATAATCATATATTTCGGTAATGGTGCCAACTGTGCTGCGCGGATTACGTGAAATAACCTTTTGCTCAATGGCAATGGCGGGTGAAATACCTTTAATATAATCCACTTGCGGCTTCACTAAGCGGCCAAGAAACTGCCTTGCATAGGCCGATAAACTCTCAACATAACGGCGCTGGCCTTCGGCGTACAAAGTATCAAAAGCCAAGGAAGATTTGCCGGAGCCTGATAAGCCTGTTATCACTATCATTTTATTTCGGGGAATTGCCACATCAATGTTTTTTAGATTGTGTTGACGGGCACCCTTAATGATGATGTACTGTTTCGGATTGAGTATAGAAATATCTTGGTTTTGGCCCATAAAGCTAGTCCATCAATGTTTTTAAATGTTGTAATGTAGAGGGGTCGGACCATTGAATGATACCAACGCTTTGTTTTACTACTTCGAAGTTTTTATTGATGATGTAAGATGTAGGAATTGAATTGATACCAATGGCTGCAAAATTTGTATTTAGTTTTATAAAAGTAAAGGGATAATTACGGCGGGTTTTAAACTGTTCAATTTTTTCTAGTGATTCATCACTAATCACCAGTACTTCAACATCGGTAAGGGATTGCGGCTTTAACAAAGCCAGTTCATTTAATTCGTCAATACAATTTGGACACCAAGAGGCAGCCATGCATATCACCAATTTTTTTCCTTTTAAACTTTGCAAATCAAATTTTTCATTTTGTAATGTAAGCAGCGGCAGTTGTGAAAATTGTATGCTTGGTGCTTTTTGATATTTATTATAAACATAATACACACCAATGAGAAGCAGTAACAAGAAAAAAAACACGTAGGCTTTATTGTTCATAATCCATCTGAAAAATAGTTCATTCATTTACAAAATTGCAGGCAAAAAGTTTAAAAATACAAATAGATTTGCAGGATTACTTTTGATTTTGTTAACCAGGATATTCAAGTTTATATTCAGAATCATTATTCTGTTGATACTCATTTCATTGGGTTTTGTGCTCATGTATAAATGGGTACCTGTGCCCATAACACCTTTGATGCTAATACGATGCGTTGAACAGAAGGCCGAGGGCAAACCCATGACTTTAAAACACGATTGGGTAAAGCTTGAAGAGATCTCCCCCAAACTACAATTGGCGGTAGTTTGCAGCGAAGATCAAAACTATTTAAAACATTTTGGTTTCGATTGGTTGGCCATTGAAAAGGCTTTGAACAGTAATAACAAAGGTAAAATGCTTCGGGGAGGCAGTACCATTTCGCAACAAACCGCAAAAAATGTATTTTTATGGCCCGGAAGAAATTTTGTACGAAAAGGATTGGAAGCGTATTTTACCTTGTTGATTGAATTAATGTGGAGTAAGGAAAGAATCATGGAAGTGTATCTTAACAGCATTGAGATGGGAAATGGCGTTTATGGTGCTGAAGCCGCTGCCAATTACTGGTTTAACAAGGAGGCAAAAAACCTCAACAAAGATGAAAGCGCCGCCATGGCTTCAATTTTGCCAAACCCTTTAAAGTACAAAGCAAATCCGGCCAGTGCTTATATTACAAAACGAAAAGAGTGGATAAAACAACAAATGAGTTTTTGGGGCAATCAATTGGATTATAACCGATACAATGACGAAGACACAAAAACAAAAAGTACAATTAAGAACTAAGAAGAACAATCAATGAACCGCCTATACATTCTCTATTTTATATTAATCATGTTCTTAAGTTGCGGCAATGCTTCAGATGGTATTGTGCCGATTATCTTCGCCAAAGCCGCAGTGATTAAAGAACCTGCTACTGTTAGTAAAGAGCAGAAAATGATCGCTTCCAAGTTAGAAGATCTATTTACAGGTTTTCATAAATTAGGGATGTTTAACGGTAGCATATTAGTTGCAAAAGCAGGCAGAATTATTTTTCAAAAATCATTGGGCATAGCGAATAAAAGCACAAAAGAAGGTTTAACAGATTCCTCAATGTACCAATTGGCTTCGGTATCAAAAGTGATTACAGCCACTGCGGTAATGTTATTACACGAACGGGAAATGATCGACATCAATAAAAATGTTCAAGAATATTTTCCTGATTTCCCTTACCAAGGCGTAACAGTTAAACAATTGCTTTGTCATCGCTCAGGATTACCTAATTACCTTTACTTTTTAAATCATGAAATTTATTTGCCAAATTACCAAATGAGCAATGAAGACATGTATAAATTTTTGGTGACAAAAAATCCAAAAAAATATTCTAAACCTAATTACCGTTTTAATTACTCAAATACCAATTATGCCTTATTGGCTTTGTTGGTTGAAAAAATTAGCGGAAAAAGTTTTCAAGATTTTGTGCGCGATGAGTTGTTTAAGCCATTGGGTATGAAACACACATGCACCATCAAGGACCTTGATTTAAACAATCCGCTTTGCACCAAACCATATGATAACCGTTGGCGGCCGGTAAACTTTGATGCCAGCGACTATGTACTTGGCGATAAAAGTATTTATTCAACGCCATACGATTTGTTTTTATTCAGTGAAGCACTTTATCAAAACAAAATTATCTCAAAGGCCACACAAGAAATGGCCTACAGCCCATACAGCAAAGAAATTAAAGCGGCCAATTACGGTTTTGGTTGGCGCATGAAAAATTTTAACGATCCAGCTAAGAAAGAAGTTTATCACAATGGCTGGTGGCATGGTTATCGCTCTTCTTTTCACCGCCGATTAAGTGACACCTTAACCGTGATTATTTTAAGTAACCAATTAAATCAAGCTGCTTACCACACACACAAAGTTTATGAAATTATCGACAGCACTACCGGTAGTGATACGGAAGATGGCGATGAATAAAATTTGAAAAACGCATATGTTTGTATTATACATCAAAGAAATAAGGAGTTTTTTAAGTTCATTAATTGGCTATGTCAGCATTGGTGTGTTTATTACCATGATTGGCATATTTATGTGGATTATGCCAACAGAAGGCGGCGGTTACAATGTTTTAGACAATGGCTTTGCCAACATCGATCCCCTATTTTATATTGCCCCGTGGGTGTATTTGTTTTTAATACCGGCCATCACCATGCGCTCGTTTTCGGAGGAGAAAAAAAATGGCACCATAGAGTTATTGCTCACACGACCTTTGAGTGATTTACAAATTGTTTTAGCGAAATATTTAGCAGGTTTTAGTTTGGTGATTGTTTCATTATTGCCAACTTTAATTTATTACTACAGTGTACACCAATTGGGCGCCCCCAAGGGAAACCTCGATACGGGCGGCATGTGGGGATCGTACATTGGATTGTTATTGCTGGGCGCAGGCTTTGTGGCCATTGGTATTTTTGCTTCCGCGATTTCCGAAAATCAAGTGATTGCCTTTATTATGGCACTAATACTTTGTTTGTTTTTATATATGGGATTTGAATTTATTGCCCAAAGCAATGTATTAGGCAAATTAAGTCCGATGGTAAAAAGTTTTGGTATCAACGACCATTACATTAGTTTAAGTAGAGGTGTGCTAGATACGCGCGACGCCTTATACTTCTTGAGTATTATTGCCGTGTTTAATTTATTTACCAAATTGGTTTTAGAAAGCAGAAAATGGTAAAGCAATCCTCCCTACAACATAAAAACACCAAGCGCAAAGACATTTTTTCTTTGTTGGTTCTATTAATTATTTTGATCCTGCTTAATTTTTTGGCGTCCTTTTATTTTAAACGTTTCGATTTAACCTCCGAAAAACGTTATACACTGGCCTCTTCAACCAAAAATTTACTTGAAAATTTGGACGACGAAGTGTATTTAAAGGTGTACTTAAATGGCGATTTTAATCCGGGTTTTACGCGCCTAAGAAACGAAGCCAGAGAAATTTTGGACGAGTTCAGAGCATTCTCAAATGGTCATTTGCAATACGAGTTTATTGTGCCGGGCGACGGATTAACCAAAGAAGAAAGTACAAATCTTGATAAACAATTGTATGAAAAAGGCTTAATTCCAGAAACCGTTAGTATACGCACAAAAGACAAAACCACCGAAAATGTTATATGGCCGGGAGCGATTGTAAGTTACAAAGGCCGCGAAAGTGTGTGGCAAATTTTTACAAGGCAAAGTCCGGGCATTGACCCCGAAACCTGTATTAATAATAGTGTTGAAGAATTAGAGTACAGCCTAACCAACACCATACGCAAACTGCAAAGAACCAAAAAAGCAGAGGTTACTTTTATTCAAGGGCACAAAGAACTCGACACCATTGCGCAATACGATTTTATGCGCAGTTTATCGGAATATTACGAGGTAAATCAAACTGGTATTTCGAAAGGTCGTGAACTAAGTGCCTTAAAAGGCAGCGATGCCATTGTGATTTCGCAGCCTGATACAAGTTTTACGGACAAAGAAAAATTTGTGATTGATTAATTTATCATGAATGGTGGAAAGGTGTTATGGTTGATTGATCCTGTGTCGACCAACCGCGATTCGTTGCGCAAAGGCGGCTTTACCATGGGCATCAACCGGCCCTTGGAAATTGAAGATATGCTGTTTAAATATGGTGTAAGAT
>JBAXXZ010000023.1:0-11531 GCA_037127575.1 Bacteroidota bacterium
CATTATCATAATATTGTTTGGCCGACTTAAATTGTTTGATTTGGCAATAGTATTCAAAGTATAAAAAATCAATCGAATGTCCCCAATTTTTATACACCGACGAATTGGGTAATTCACTGATAATTTTATGACATTGTGCTAAAATATCTTCTGTACTTTTCTTTTCCTCATCATTAACGCCGGCAAATAAGCGCGATTGCAACTCAATCACATTTTGAATTAACTCAATGGATTTTGAAGGATTTAAAGCATGGTGCTCGGCAATGCCCTTTCGCAAAAACAAAAGCGTATCGTGTAATTTTTTCGACCGAGAAAAATTATACTGCCCCAATACACGGTTAAAATTACCCAAAATTTCAAGCGATTTTTCGAGGGATAAATTAAATGCAATGTGTTTATTAAACAGCTGTGAATAATAAAAATATTTGTCGGAATAGGTGTTGATCTTTTTTAAGGCACTGTAAACAACCGTTAGTTCGTTGTGCATATCAAAGGCCAACAGATCTTTTTCAAGTTTTTCTAAAAAAGCGATGGTGACCTCTCTTGGCGAATTAATGCACATCTCCGGAATTTGATGTAATTGTTTCACCACCTCTTCTTTGGTGGAATAAATATCACCCGATAAATACTCTTGAATTTTATCGTATAAACGCGATTTTAAAACATAAAACGAATTTGAATTGATATTTAATTGTTCAATGATTTCTTTGTCGCTATGCGAGTTGTTCTTATATGTCTCAAACAAAAAAAGAAAATGATCCGCTTTGTTCTTAATAAGTGAGTGTTGAATGGTCTGAAAAACCGAAGCATCCAAATTTGTGATAATATTCTTTAGTTTAATCATAATGCAATTAACACTTTGGGCAATTCAATTTAAGCTGCCGGTACAATTTCTGTCTTCTCATTTTAAAAGACTAATAAAATTACTTTATTCATTGCAATATTCAAAAGGTATTTTGTGATTATTGGATCTTATCGACAAGAATTTTCCTTGCGGTTTTGTTCATATTTAAACTAAAAAAATTTGTTAAGCAACACAGTAAATACTTTTATTCTCATGAACCTCTTCCAGCAATCCAAAAATGGTATCGCTCATTATCGGCTTCACTATTAATTCATTAAACCCTACTGAGATATACCAATCTCTTAAATAACCGAAGGCACTCACAGCAACTATTTTGCTATGTTCAAACTTTCTATTTAAACGCATTTGACGCATCGCCTTCATGCCGTCCATATCTGCATCACCTAAATTGACATTCATCAAAACAATGCTAAAATCATCGTTCTCCAAAGCATTCATGGCCTCGTAACCACTGGTAACAGCTATTACATCATAACGTTCAGATAACACTTTTTTGGCGATGTACATTTGCAATACATCATCCTCAACAATTAACAATTTTCTTTTTAACGGGATTTCCATGGTTTTTTTGTTTGGTTCAATTCGATTGCACACAGCACCGTGATAGTCACAATCCCACACTGTCACTAATTTATAATTTAACGCCTTTGTTGGTGTGGTGTTTTTTTGAAACTGGGTGTAAAATATCAAAGGTGTATAACAAAGTAGCGCCTGAGTTTAAACAGAATGCGTTTCTGCCTTTGTGTAATTCTTGTTTATAATCAAAATGGTAATAAGCGCCCAAACCTGAGTAAACTTTAAAACTGAAAGTGTTGGTGATATTGTATTGTAGTTGTATTCCAAAACCGGCCTCTCCGGTAGATACTTTTACTTGATTCCAATTTACATTCATTTCGAGGTTGTTTTCTTGCTCAAAAGCTACTGCCGAGGCCGATAATGGTAAACTGCGGTTGTATTGTACATAAGAATAAAAGTTCACTTCCAATATATCGCGGTGCTCTTTTTTAAACTTTTTATATTCAATATAATCCAAAGAATCTTGAACAGTAATTACATTGTCTTTTACATCATCACTGGCTTTTCCGCTTAAGTTGCGTATATAAGATAATTTAATGCCATTCACTTTATGGTTGTCTTGGTATACCAATGGTGAAATGGCCAAACCGTTAAAACGCTTGTTAATAATCAAAGTTGGTGCGTAAAAAGCCGAATGGCCGTTATTTGATGCCGAATAATCGAAACCAAAATCTAAAAATGCCCGGCCCGACATCACATCTTGACCGAAAAGACCTGAAAAGCTAAATAAACTGATAATAAAAACAAAAATCACTTTTGAAAGTTGATTGATGAAGTCAACACCATCTTCCCGACGGTTTTGAACTGAATGTTTGGCGGAGGTTTTCATGATCTTTGGTTTTATGCGTTTTATTTACAGTATAAAGTTACCGCACCCTTAAAGGGATTTTCTATTGAAAGCCTTGCATATATTTCATATGTAAGATTTCACCAAAATTTGTAAAATATTGGTGACAATTGATGGAAAATGCAGGTGAATTATTTGATGTGTTTGGTATCAGTGCCTTTCAGACTAACCGGCTCTAGAGCGTGATTTTTTAAATTTAAGATAATTTCTGTTTTTAGGTCCTAATTTGTTCGATTTTATCGATCCTTGTCAAAACAGATTGTATTACTTACATATTTGGATTTTAATTTTGTTTTTTAGGCTTCTGATTCTGATGAAATATTCGTTTTATAATTTGTTTCTTGAACCCATTAAGCAAAACAATACACGTTTTTTACATTGGGTACTTTATCTAGCATTTCAAAAATGGTATCGCTTAAAATGGGTTTTACAATTAATTCATTAAAACCTTCTGATATATACCATTCTCTTAAGTGCGCGAAGGCAGTAACAGCAACTATTTTGGTGTGTTTGTATTTTCTGTGTTGACGCATCATGCGCATCACTTTAATGCCATCCATCGAAGGATCTCCTAAATTTATGTCCATTAACACAAAACCGTAGTCGTTTTTTTCAACCATTTCAAGCGCTTCGTAGCCATTGCTTGCGGTTTCAACTTCATATTTTTCTGACAAAACACTTTTGGCGATAAATCTTTGCAAAACATCATCTTCTACAACCAATATTTTGCTTTTTCCTAGAGTTTCCATTTTTTTGTTCTTTATAGTGTTAATCCCTTTATTTTTTTACAGTAATTGAACCTGATTAGTGTTTTACCATTTTTGGAAACGGATGTAACACATCAAAAGTATAAACCAAAGTAGCACCTAAGTTTAAGCTGATACTGTTTCTGCCATTGTTTAGTTCATGTTGGTAATCGAAGTGGTGAAAAGCACCAATACCTGAATACACTCTAAAACCAATGTTATTGTTGATGTTGTATTGTAATTGGAAGCCTGCGCCTACTTCACCGGTTGATACTTTTACATTGTTCCAGTTCACATCTTTCTCGGCATTGGTTTGTGATTCATTATTTACAAAGGCCGATGACAAGGAAATCGATTGGTTGTATTGCATGTATGAGTAAAAATTGATTTGCAAGGCATCTCTGTGGTTCATTTTATAACCTTTATACTCGGCCAAACCAATTGAATCTTCATATGAAAGATTTACTTCATCGAATTCATCTTTTACTTTACCGCTTAAGTTTCTCATATAAGATACTTTTAAACCGCTCAATTTATTGTCGTTTTTGTATATCATTGGCGATACACCAAAACCATTAAAGTTTTTATTCAATATTAAACTTGGTGAATAAAAAGCACCATGGCCGTTTCCTGAACTTGAAAAATCAAGACCGAGATCCAAAAAGGTACGACCCGATATGGCGTCTTGTGCTGATAATTGCATACTGCCAATCAACATCATCCATACAAGGATAAAAAGTTGAGCAAGTTTGTTTTGTAGCTTCACACCGGCTAGGTGATTTTGAACGGAGGTTTGAGCGGAGGTTTTCATAATGCTTGGTTTTAATGTGTTAGTTTTATGATACAAAGTAACGGCGCTTTTAAAGCATATTTATTTTATAAAAGCCCATTGTATTTCACATGTAAGATTTTGCCAAATTTTGAGTACAAATAAGGCCACTTCGATAAAAAAAATTAAGCGAATTGATTAAAAAGCTTATGAATAAAAGGTTTCAAGAATTTTATAAAAACACCATTTTTAACAGGAATAGAAATACTGGCATTAAAAATTCAAGGTTTTAGTCCTTTTTTGACTTGAGGGATTTTTTTTGATGCTATTTTTTCATTTTAAGCTTTGATTCTGAATTTTTTAAAGCCAATTAAAATGAACTAGTATCGTGTATTTGCATTTTTTGTTTTTTATAAGTGCCGAAGCCGCTTTTAAACAGGGTGGTTGTAGGCAGGTTAATCAGTAATTCCGCCGAATTTGCCGATAAAAACCGAATTATTTTGACACGGTTGTAAAACTAAAAACAATCCTTTGTGTCAATCAGCTTTATTTGGCCTGCCCGGTTTTGTTATTGCGCCAAACAAGCCTGTATTTTTTGACTTTTATTTGTCTCCATCATCATCCTCCCTTTTTGTGTAATTTAAATTCAGTCTTTATTTTAAAATTGATTAAGGTATTAAGCAAAACAATACACGTTTTTTACATTGGGTACTTTATCTAGCATTTCAAAAATGGTATCGCTTAAAATGGGTTTTACAATTAATTCATTAAAACCTTCTGATATATACCATTCTCTTAAGTGCGCGAAGGCAGTAACAGCAACTATTTTGGTGTGTTTGTATTTTCTGTGTTGACGCATCATGCGCATCACTTTAATGCCATCCATCGAAGGATCTCCTAAATTTATGTCCATTAACACAAAACCGTAGTCGTTTTTTTCAACCATTTCAAGCGCTTCGTAGCCATTGCTTGCGGTTTCAACTTCATATTTTTCTGACAAAACACTTTTGGCGATAAATCTTTGCAAAACATCATCTTCTACAACCAATATTTTGCTTTTTCCTAGAGTTTCCATTTTTTTGTTCTTTATAGTGTTAATCCCTTTATTTTTTTACAGTAATTGAACCTGATTAGTGTTTTACCATTTTTGGAAACGGATGTAACACATCAAAAGTATAAACCAAAGTAGCACCTAAGTTTAAGCTGATACTGTTTCTGCCATTGTTTAGTTCATGTTGGTAATCGAAGTGGTGAAAAGCACCAATACCTGAATACACTCTAAAACCAATGTTATTGTTGATGTTGTATTGTAATTGGAAGCCTGCGCCTACTTCACCGGTTGATACTTTTACATTGTTCCAGTTCACATCTTTCTCGGCATTGGTTTGTGATTCATTATTTACAAAGGCCGATGACAAGGAAATCGATTGGTTGTATTGCATGTATGAGTAAAAATTGATTTGCAAGGCATCTCTGTGGTTCATTTTATAACCTTTATACTCGGCCAAACCAATTGAATCTTCATATGAAAGATTTACTTCATCGAATTCATCTTTTACTTTACCGCTTAAGTTTCTCATATAAGATACTTTTAAACCGCTCAATTTATTGTCGTTTTTGTATATCATTGGCGATACACCAAAACCATTAAAGTTTTTATTCAATATTAAACTTGGTGAATAAAAAGCACCATGGCCGTTTCCTGAACTTGAAAAATCAAGACCGAGATCCAAAAAGGTACGACCCGATATGGCGTCTTGTGCTGATAATTGCATACTGCCAATCAACATCATCCATACAAGGATAAAAAGTTGAGCAAGTTTGTTTTGTAGCTTCACACCGGCTAGGTGATTTTGAACGGAGGTTTGAGCGGAGGTTTTCATAATGCTTGGTTTTAATGTGTTAGTTTTATGATACAAAGTAACGGCGCTTTTAAAGCATATTTATTTTATAAAAGCCCATTGTATTTCACATGTAAGATTTTGCCAAAATTTGCGCATAAAAAAAACGCCTCCTGAAAGAAACGTTCACCATTCAAAAAAACCCTGTGTTTAAAGCGATTCAGAGGTATCAAACCGATAATACACACGCTTTATTTTACTAAATGAAAAATAAATTACTTTTTTCTCATTAAAATTCAATGCTTTTTTTAAAACGACATATTTAAAAAATAAAGACGGAATTGTTGTTTGTAAGCATTTGGCCTCAATAAACCCCCGGGGTTTTATGTTTTCAGCGAATTGATGTAACACTTTATTGTAAAACCAAAAACAGTACAATGTTATTACCAATCTTTTTATGACTTAGGGCCTAAATGTTTATTTTACAACAACAATCCCGTGCAATATTTTTCTTGTTTTTCCTTTCATTGTCCTCCTTTCTTTGCATTAAAACTTTACACACAACAATACTTATTTCCGATATCCGGTAAATGTTCCAAAATATCAAAAACAGTTTCACTGACGATTGGTTTAATGATTAAATCATTAAATCCCTCCGAAATATACCAATCCCTTAAGTGTGCATGTGCTGTTACTGCTACTATTTTAGTGTGTTTAAATCTTTTATGTTGTCGTAAATTGCGCATTACACGAATGCCATCCATTTCCGCATCGCCCAAATTAATGTCCATTAAAATAATTTGAAAGTCCTTGTTCTCTAATATCTCCATGGCATCGTAACCATTATTCACACACTCAACATCGTAACGGCCTGATAAAACTTTCTTGGCTATGTAGCTTTGTAATAAATCGTCTTCAACAACCAATATTCGACTATTTTCTTGCGCTTTCATATTCTATCCTTTCATTCAATTCACTTACATCAATTCATTCACTCTTTGTTCTTTCAATTTTTTCAATCATCTACCTCATTGTTTAATGTACTTTTTTGGACTTTGGTGGATGAATTCAAAAGTATAGAGCAAAGTTGCACCCAGGTTTAAACTAAAGGCATCACGACCATTTTGCAAATCATGTATGTATTCAAAATGGTGAAATGCACCCAAACCAGAGTAAACCTTAAAAGCAAAGGCATTCGAAATGTTATATTGCATTTGCACCCCAAATCCTGCTTCGGCGGTTGATACTTTCACATCTTGCCAAACCACATCTTTTTCGGCATTGGTCAACTGTTCATATTCAATAAAATCTTGCGATAAGCCAATGGCTTTATTGTATTGCAAGTAAGTGTAAAAATTAATTTGTAATATATCGCGGTGGGTTTTTTTGTAAAATAACATTTCGCCAAAATCCAATGAATCGGCTTTATTTAAACACACAATTTCATAATCGTCTTTTAATTTACCGGTTAAATTACGCACGTAAACAACTTTTAAGCCGCTTATTTGATTATCCCGATTATAGATTAATGGTGCAACGGAAAGCGCGTTGTAGTTTTTATTTAGCACCAAAGAAGGTGCGTAAAATGCGGCGTGCCCATTGCCTGAACTTGAATAATCGATACCCAAATCAAAAAAAGTTCGGCCCGATACTTGGTCTTGCGCTTGCATAAGGCCTGCAGTAAGCAAAATAAACAAGCAATAAATAAGTGCTGTTGCACTGTATTTTCCACTAGAAAGGGCATTTGACAGATTATTGTTTTGAATTTGCCCTGCTGTAGTTTTCATTGCTTTGGTTTTATTTGACATTCTTTTCACAGTACAAAGTAACGCAGCATAAAAATTTAATTTTATTTGAATGTATAGGCGATATTTCATGTGTAAGTATTTTTAAGAATTTGTCTCAATAAAACAAGTTTCAATGAATACACATTTTTATAAAATAGTCGGTGAGCCGCGCCAACAAGCTGATTCGAAAAATTTACAATAAAATGTTTAGGAAAAATAATGGGATTAAATCTTACATCTTTAATGCACGATTTGGTGGTGACAACAAACATTTAGGCAAAAAAGGGCAAAAAAAAGCCCGACTTTACAGCCGGGCTCTAAATTAAATTTGACTAAAATTAATTTTGATTCACAATTTTAATGGTCTTCGACTCATTTAAAGAATTGCTAATCTTAATTAAGTAGTTGCCTGAAGCTTGCTCTTTTAAATCAATTACTGCATTATCGTCGTTGGTGCTGAAGCTTAATACAGCTTGACCAATTACATTGTAAACAGTAATGGTATTAGAACCTTCTAAACCACTAACGGTTACTTTACCGTTTACTGCAGGGTTAGGATAAACCGCCACATTGCTGGCAAAAGTTGAATTGTTAACCAAACCTGTACAATTTGCAACACTTACGGTTACAACAGCAGCATTTGATTTACAACCTGTAGCACCATCAGTACCTGTAACAGTGTAGCTAACAGCACCACTAGCAGCAGTTAATGAAGGAGATACAATTACCGATGTAGAAGAAGTTGAACCTGTACTCCATAAATAAGTCATGCCTGATTGACCGCTTAATGTTAAAGTAGTTGATTCAGTAGATTTGTTACAAACTCTGGTTCTTGTAGCAGCAGCAGAAATTGTTAAGTTAGGCAATAACACTTGTGGTGTAATACCAAACCAACCATTTAAGCCCATAGCAGCAGGAGCTGTACCACCGGCAAGAGGGAAGTTGTAATAATCAGGCATAACGATGCTGTTAGCATCAGTATAAGCCATTGGATAGTAACCGCCTGTAGGTTGGGCTACACCAAGATAATAATCTGTACCTGATGATAATGCAATTGGCGGATTAAATACAAAGTTTTGAGTACTGCCTGAGTTAACAACCACTGTATTTGAGGTACCAATGATGTTTCCTGTAGCATCGGCAACAACACCATACATGTTTTGACCAGTGTTACCACTATAAGTGCCAATCGCAACCAATACATTGCTTAAAGAACAATTGGCAGGGTAGTTGTGTTTTGAAGTAAAACAACCACCTGCACTTGCTGTTCCACCGTAACCGTATGCTGTGGTATAAGTTACGTTAGCAGGGTGAATGGCTGAACTGTTACAAGTAACACTTTGTGACCAAGAAATTGAGTTATTAGTGTTATTTTGATCAGGCAATACAGAAACAACAATGTTGTTGATACCATTTACTGTTGGATTGAATGCCGAGAAAGTAACCATAGAAGTTGAACCAGCAGCAAAATTGGCAATGGTTTGAACATTGGCAAAAGTGTTAGCGCCACTCGAACCAAGGGCAACCGTTACATTGGTTAAAGCATTAATTGAAGCGTTTTTCACCCAAGCAAAAATTTGATGACCAGTGTTAAATGCCTTAGCTACCGAACCCGGAGCATCCATTGCCAATACGGCAACCTCATTGGTAGCAGTGTTTAAGGCCAATAAGTTCATGCTTAAACGGTGACTAGAACCCGTTAAGGTTGTAGGTGCAGGACCTGCTGAAGTAGTGTAAGCACGAACAGCACCATTGGTTAAACCGGTGTAGTTGGTTTGCCATGTAGCCAATTGCGTTGAATTAGCAGTAGGCGCGTAAAAAGCAAAAGCCACATACACACCACCACCTGACCAAGTAAAGTTAGGCACTGTGGTTAATGAAATAAGGGTGCTGGTACTTGCAGCAGTTTGCGGCAAAGTAATGTTAGCGTTATAATTGGTAGTCATACCTGAGATGATGGTAGACCAAGTTGTGCCTTTTAAATAAGAAGCATCAGCTGTATTTTGTAAATAAAGGGTAAACTGACCGGTAACAGGAGCAGAACAACCTTGTAATAAACCAAATTGAACAGTTGTTACAACGCTGTTTGATGTGATTAAACCGCTTAATTCTGAAGCTTTAATTAAAAATGCGCCACGGTGATAAGCAGCATCAGCAGAACCTGTTGGTGCAGCCAATTGTGAGTTTCCGCCATCCCAAGGTGGAGCGTTAATGGTTAATGTTGGCTGGGCAATCATTTTGCCTGCTAATGCAAACAGCACAAGTACAGCTAAAGTAATTTTTTTCATTTTTATATGTTTTATGTTGGTTATAGAACCAAAGGTATTGAAAAGAATATTAGATGCCAAAAAAAAACAATTTTTTTTTTAAGCTTTTAAAGGGCTTTCTAATTCCTATAAAAGGTGATTTTTTCATGTAAAAAACCGTTTTAGTGGCTTTGGTTGTCTATATTTACCGATTAATCTTCACAACAAAATGAAAAAAATAATCATCTCAGCCCTGGTCCTTTTTACTTGTTATACCAATGCCCAAAACAATAAAAGACCTGATAATTGGTTTAACCTAGATCCTAAAACAGATAACGTTTACGGGGTTGGCACAGAACGTGCCTATAAGGAAT
The DNA here is from genome assembly GCA_037127575.1 of Bacteroidota bacterium. Lineage (GTDB taxonomy): Bacteria > Bacteroidota > Bacteroidia > B-17B0 > Aurantibacillaceae > Aurantibacillus. The sequence continues at coordinate 10,052 of JBAXXZ010000023.1, forward strand.
TATTAAAAGGAAAAAAATCGACCACCATTATTGTTGGTGTAATTGATAGCGGGGTTGATTTTAACCATGAGGATTTAAAAACCGTGATGTGGACCAATCCGGGTGAAATTCCGGATAATAACATTGATGATGACAAAAATGGCTTTGTGGATGATATTCACGGATGGAATTTTATAGGCGGTAAAGACGGTAAAAATGTAAACGACGATAATTTAGAAATGACCCGTTTAATCAGAAAATTAAAACCGAAATACGAGGGTAAAACCGAAAAAGACTTTAATAGCAAGGAAGAAAAGGAAGAATTAAAACTGTATGAAGCAGCTAAAAAGGATTATACCTTAGCAAAAGACAATTACCAAGGTGGCTATAACCAAATTAAGTTTTTAATTGAAACAATTACACCTTTAAACGCAAAACTTAAGGCCAATCTTAAAAAGGATAAAATTGAATTAAGCGATGTGGAAGCATACAATGCTACTGAAAAAGAGGAAGTAAAAGCAAAAACCATTGTCATCAGTATTTTAAAACGCACCAATTTAGGAAGTTTGAATGAACTTGATGCGGAACTTAAACCTGCATTAGATCAATATAAATCAATGGTGGATTATGGTTTAAACCTCGATTTTGATCCGCGTGGCATTGTTGGCGATGATTACAACAATTCACAAGAACATTATTATGGTAACAATGATTGTAATGGTCCGGATAGTTTTCACGGCACCCATGTGGCAGGCATTATTGCTGCTGCCCGTAATAATGGTATTGGCATGGATGGTATTGCAGCCGATGTGCGTATTATGGCCATTCGTTGTGTACCTGCCGGCGATGAAAGAGATAAAGATGTGGCGAATTCGATTCGTTACGCGGTTGACAATGGCGCCAAAATTATTAATATGAGTTTTGGTAAAAAATATTCTTGGGATAAAAAAGTGGTAGATGATGCCGTAAAATATGCCGAAAGCAAAGGAGTATTATTAATCCACGCTGCGGGCAATGATAATTTGGACATTGATGAAGTGATCCATTACCCTTGTAAAAAGTATGTCAATAAAGGCGAAGCAGGCAATTTTGTGGATGTAGGGGCTTTAAATTGGCAAACCGGCGAGAAAATAGTGGCCTCTTTTTCAAACTATGGTAAAAAAACGGTGGATGTATTTGCCCCGGGTGTTGATATTTATTCAACCACACCAAAAAACGGGTATAAAGATGCTTCAGGCACCAGCATGGCTTCGCCGGTTACTTGTGGTGTTGCTGCCGTGTTAAAATCGTATTACCCGAACCTAACACCGAAACAAATCAAAAAAATACTCATTAAAAGCAGCAATAAGGATTTTAAATCACAAAAAGTAATTAAGCCTGGCACGAAAGATGAAAAAATTAAATTCGAAAAATTGTGCAAAAACGGTGGCATTGTGAATCTTTACGAAGCACTTAAAATGGCTGAAACCTTCAGTAATTCTAAGATGTAGGAATTAATTGA
>JBAXXZ010000024.1:0-11514 GCA_037127575.1 Bacteroidota bacterium
GCGCTGAGCTCATTTTTGCAAAGTTGGCATCTTGTATAAACAAGTTCAAGGATTGTGATTGATCAATAAAAGCACCTCTGTCGGCCGCCATATCAATAATGGTACGTTGTTTAATTTCCCAAACAGTTTTGTACAACTCCTTAATGTTTTGCGGAACTTCAGGTATACCTTGAACCGAGCCATTAGCAGCAATAATTTTGTTTTTTAAGTTCTCGTTCCAAATACCCAATTTCACCAAATCGCGTAACAAATGTTTGTTTACTACCACAAACTCTCCGCTTAATACGCGGCGTGTGTAAATGTTGCTGGTGTATGGTTCAAAACATTCGTTATTACCCAAAATTTGAGAAGTGCTTGCTGTTGGCATTGGTGCTAACAATAAACTGTTGCGGATACCGTATTTCATGATTTCTTCACGCAATACATCCCATTCCCAACGAGGGCTTGGCGTTACGTTCCACATATCGTGTTGGAAAATACCTTTTGATACCGGTGAACCAGGGTAGCTTTCGTAAGCGCCGTCAACTTTCGCCAAATCTTTGCTGGCAGTTAAAGCCGCAAAATAAATGGTTTCAAAAATTTCAGAGTTTAATTTTTTGGCTTCTTCACTTTCAAAAGGGTAACGCATTAAAATAAATGCATCCGCCAAACCTTGCACACCAAGGCCAATAGGGCGGTGACGCATGTTGCTGTTTTTTGCCTCAGGTACCGGATAATAATTGCGGTCGATGATTTTGTTGAGGTTTAAAGTGGCTTGATAAGTAATTTCAAATAATTTATTGTGGTCGAATTTATTTGCTTTTTCATCTACAAAACGCGGTAATGCAATAGAAGCAAGGTTACACACGGCTACTTCATCAGGACTAGTATACTCAAGAATTTCAGTACACAAGTTGCTTGATTTAATGGTACCTAAATTTTGTTGGTTTGATTTTGAATTGGCTGCATCCTTAAACAACATGTAAGGGTTACCGGTTTCAATTTGCGCTTCAATAATGGCAGCCCATAATTCGCGTGCTTTAATTTGTTTGCGGAAACGGCCTTCACTTTCATATTTGGTGTACAAAGCTTCAAATGCCTCGCTGTGGCAGTCGCTGAGACCCGGAGATTCGTTCGGACACATCAAACTCCAATCACCTTCTGCTTCCACACGTTTCATAAACAAATCCGGAATCCACAATGCGGTGAATAAATCACGGGCACGCATTTCTTCTTTACCGTGGTTTTTACGAATATCCAAGAAATCATAAATATCGGCATGCCATGGCTCTAAATACACAGCAATAGAACCTTTGCGTTTTCCACCGCCTTGGTCAACGTAACGGGCAGTTTCGTTGTAAACTTTTAGCATTGGAATAATGCCATTGCTGGTACCATTGGTACCTTTAATGTATGATCCGGTGGCGCGCACATTGTGAATGCTGATGCCGATGCCGCCTGCACTTTGAGAAATTTTAGCGCATTGTTTTAAAGTATCGTAAATGCCGTCGATGCTATCGTCTTTAATTTGTAACAAGAAACAAGAGCTCATTTGTGGCTTTGGTGTACCGGCATTAAATAAAGTAGGTGTAGCATGTGTGAACCAACGTTCACTCATTAAATTATAAGTGCGAATGGCTGCTTCAATATCGTTTTTATGAATACCAACCGAAACACGCATAATCATATGTTGCGGGCGTTCAGCAACACGATTATTCATTTTTAATAAATAAGATCTTTCTAAAGTTTTAAAACCAAAATAATCGTAACCAAAATCACGGTCGTAAATAATGGATGAATCCAAGGTGTGTGCATTTTCCATTACAATTTCGTATACATCATCAGCGATTAAAGAGGCGCGTAAACCGTTTTTAGGATCGATGTAATTGTATAAAGCTTCAACCGTTTTAGAAAAAGATTTGATGGTGTTTTTGTGTAAGTTACTTACAGCAATGCGTGAGGCCAACTGCGCGTAATCAGGATGACGAACAGTTAATGAAGCTGCAGTTTCTGCGGCCAAATTATCCAATTCGCTGGTGGTAACACCATCATAAACCCCATCAATTACTTTTTTAGCTACCAGAATAGGATCCACGTGTGTGGGCTCTAAGCCATAACTAAGTTTTTGAATACGTGCAGTAATTTTGTCAAATTTTACTGATTCATGGGTGCCATCTCTTTTTAATACAAACATACGCCTTTGGTTTTATTTAGTTTTTGAGTTAAGCCGATTTTCATCGGATTTTGGTTCTAACAAGATACTTTCAAAAAGTGCCTTTTAATTTTCGTTTTTTTTAATGTTTCAACAATTCAATTTTAATTAGTTCTTAATCCTTTTTTAAAAATTGGGGGCTAAAATCCCCTCGCCGGCTAAAAACCGACTTAATTAAGTTACCAATTTAAAATAGGGAATAAAAACCTTAAATGTTAAAATTTAGAAGTCTTCATCTAAATTAAACACGTTGTTTTCTTCTTTGTTATTCATCACCCCGGCCTTTTGATACTCGGCCACGCGTTTTTCAAAGAAGTTTGTTTTACCCTGCAACGAAATCATTTCCATGAAATCGAATGGGTTGGATGCATTGTAAAACTTATTGCAATCTAGGGCCACCAATAGTCTGTCTGCCACAAACTCAATGTATTGGCACATTAAGTCTGAATTCATTCCAATTAATTTCACCGGAATGGCATCTACCACAAATTTCTTCTCAATGTTCACCGCATCAGTAATAATTTGGGTCACTTGTTCTTTCGGTAATTGGTTCTTTACATAATGGGCATATAATAAACAAGCAAAATCACAGTGCAAGCCTTCATCACGACTAATTAACTCGTTGCTAAAAGTAAGACCCGGCATTAAGCCGCGTTTCTTTAACCAAAAAATAGAGCAAAACGAACCTGAAAAGAAGATGCCTTCTACGGCCGCAAAAGCAATGAGCCTTTCGGCAAAAGAACCATTGTTAATCCAACGCAAAGCCCATTGTGCCTTTTCGCCAACACAAGGTACTGTGTCAACGGCATGCAATAAATGGTCCTTTTCAACGGGGTCTTTAATATAAGTGTCAATCAATAAAGAGTAGGTTTCAGAATGAATGTTCTCCATCATGATTTGGAAACCGTAAAAACAACGGGCTTCCGGATATTGTACTTCATTTAAGAAGTTAATGGCCAAGTTTTCGTTTACAATACCATCGCTGGCAGCAAAAAATGCCAACACGTGCTTAATAAAGTGTTTTTCGTTATCGTTTAATTTGTTGTTCCAATCTGTAATGTCTGAAGCAAGGTCAATTTCTTCGGCCGTCCAAAAACTCGCTTCGGCTTTTTTGTAAAATTCCCAAATATCTTTGTATTTGATTGGGAAGAGGACGAAGCGGTCCTTATTTTCAACAAGTATTGGTTCTGTCATAGTTTTAAAAAGCTAATTTGATTTTTCAAAGTCTAAATCACAATTGCAAATAAATGTAAAAATCACCCCAATAGATAATTAAATGAATTAACACAGAGCCCAAGTTTTAAACAAGGATAAGTGCTGATAAAATGATTAAAAATTTCAATAGTGTTGATTTACAACCGAGTAATAAAATTGCGAAAAAAAACAAAAAAATTGTTGCGTTTTAAAAAAATGTTTTTAGGTGTTCACGTAATTCACAAAATGGTTAAAAAACTTGTTGATACCTTCCGCCACCTTACCGCATTAATGCGACTTTATTCGAATAACTTTACGCGAATGCCTTGTAAAGGGTGGATAAACAAATGAATTAAACTGAATGACTGCATCGGCGGACTTAATACAACTCATAAACAAAAAGGATCCAAAAGCACTGAAACAGCTTTTTGATGAGGCATATCCGAAGTTTTCAGCCATCGCCATGCGTTACGCAAAAAATGCAGCCCAAGCCGAACAGCTGCTGCACCAAGGCTTGATGCATTGTTTTACTAGCGCGCAACATCACCGGCATTTAAGAGCAGTGGATTTTGATGCCTATCTCGAATCTGAATTTATTTTGTCGTGCATTCAATCCATTAAAGACATCAGAAACGAATATTATGTTTCGAGTACCGTGCATGCTACTGAAAATCAAACCGGGGTTTATAATTTATTCGATAACCAAGAATGGACCGATTTAAACCAGGTCAGCACTGATGTATTAATCCTTTCTCTGCAACAATTGGTGCCATCGCAGCGTTTGGTTTTTAATTTGCATGTTGTTGACGGCAAAAGCTTAAACGATGCGGCCAATTTTTTAGAGTCAAGCATCGAAACCGTTAAAAGTAATCTTGAAAAAGCCAGGTACCACCTTCAAAAAAACATTGAGAAAAATTTAAAAAAATGAGCGGGCATTTTGTTTACGAAATAGATGAACGAAAATTGCGGGTGCGTCTTCAAGAGTTTGAAGTTGAACCCAAACAAGAAGCCTGGAGTAATTTTGAGGCCTATTACCATTCTGTTCACCAACAAAAAAACGATCGGCAAGGCTTAAAATTTAATGTGCCCATTTCTATGAATGTACTCTTGCCAATAGTGTTTGGCGGCGTTATCATTTTAATTGCAATATTATTGTTTCAGTTTGTCAGCATAAAAAATCCACCGGTGAACGAAGCCGAAACTGAAAAGCTGCAAAATCCATCAGTAATAGATACTGTGCCCGCAAAGACCGAAAAACCGCTTGTTTTAACGCATCTTGATTCAATCAGCAAGGGACTTATTTTGGTGCAATCAACAACTGTGGTCACTCAAAATAGCGATAGTCTTAAACCTGCACCAGGCAACACCATAGAAACACTTCCGCTAAATGCCGTAAAGCCTGTTTTATCAAATTCGGTCACAAACAGTGATACGGGTCGAAAGAGCAAGGAGACCATTAAAGAGAACAAAGAAGCCAAATCCGAAAAAGAAGCCATAAAACCAAAGAAGAAAAAATCCAAAAAAAGCAGTGTTGAAGCTGCCGAACAAGATAAATTAATTGAAGAATTGCCCGGTAATACGGTGGATGAAAACGGCGCCTCATTAAAACCCAACACACCATGAAACACGACATAGAGAGCAAGCAAGACCTGACGCGATTGGTTGACGCCTTTTATGCCCAATTGTTATTGCTTGATGGCATGCCCGCAGTTTTTGAAGGATTAAATTTTGAAGCCCACAAACCACGCATTGTGCAATTTTGGGCCTTTGTATTGCTCGATGAATCGGGTTATACCACCAATGTATTTGATAGGCATTTACATCTCCCCATAAAATTGAACATGTTTCAACAATGGCTGCAAAACTTTATCGCTACAGTTAATGATTTGTTTGAGGGCGAAAAGGCTCAAATGGCCATTCAACGCGCCACTGTGCTCACATTTACTTTTGAAAGTAAATGGCAAAAGTTAAAACCGGAATAATTGTGGGAGTGTATTGACTTTAAGCCATCACGTCTTGTTTTTTAGTAGTTGATCGAATGCAAGTAATAAATATCATTTTGCAAGCACTGGCTTATTAAGTACTTTTATCGGCTCAAAATCGCCATTTATATTACAACATGACTTCATTCAAAAATGAACTTTCTTTTGCACAATCTTTAGATGCAAACGATCCATTAAAAAAATACCGTCAAAAATTTTTATTCCCCCAACACAATAACCGCGATGTGGTTTATTTTACGGGAAATTCACTGGGCTTGCAGCCGATTACCACCAAAGATTATTTGCAGCAAGAACTCAACGACTGGCATGCCTTTGGGGTTGAAGGCCATTTTTTAGCCAAAAATCCTTGGTTGTCGTACCACGAATTACTCACCGATAAAATGGCGAAAATAGTCGGGGCATTGCCTGAAGAAACGGTAATGATGAACCAACTCACCGTTAATTTGCATCTATTAATGGTGTCGTTTTACCGCCCTACTAAAAGTAGATTTAAAATTTTATGCGAGGCCAAAGCTTTTCCAAGCGACCAATACGCTTTGCAATCGCAAGTGAAGTTTCATGGTTTTGATCCTGCCGATGCCTTGTTAGAAGTATGGCCAAGAGAAGGTGAATTCCATATTCGTGAAGAAGACATTGAAGCAGCCATTGAAAAAAATAAAGATGAATTGGCTTTGGTGATGATTGGCGGGGTGAATTATTTTACCGGTCAGGTGTTTGATATGAAACGCATTGCACAAGCAGGACATAAAGCCGGCGCCATCGTTGGTTTCGACTTGGCGCATGCTGCTGGGAATGTGCATTTGGCCTTACATGATTGGGAAGTTGATTTTGCTGCATGGTGCTCCTATAAATATTTAAACAGCGGTCCGGGTAGCGTAGCCGGTGCCTTTGTACACCAAAAACATTTAAGCAATACCAATTTGCCCATGTTTGCCGGTTGGTGGGGACATGATAAATCGACCCGCTTTTTAATGGAAAGCACCTTTGTGCCTATGCAAACCGCCGAACGCTGGCAAATGAGCAATGCCCCTATTCTCAGCATGGCCGCTTGCAAAGCCAGTTTGGATATTTTTGATGAAGTTGGTATGACCGCACTCATTCAAAAGAGCAATAGCCTGGTGACCTACTTGGAATTTATTATTCATGAAGTAAACAAAGAAAAAAACAACTGCTTACAAATCATCACACCTGAAAATAAACGTGGCAGCCAATTGTCGATTGTTGCCAACGGTTATGGAAAAAAACTTTACAAGCAACTCATTGAAAATGGCGTGATTCCTGATTGGCGCGAACCTAACGTGATTCGCTGTGCCGCAATTCCATCGTACAATTCTTATGAAGACATGTACCGTTTTGGTGAGATTTTAAAATCTTTGCTTTAAGGAACAAAGGACAATGGATTGTTTAAATTTTTAACCGAACTGATATCCATTTTAATACTGCCAATGAGAATGTTGGCTTGTGCCCTTAATGGAATATGGTTGTTATCGTCGCTAATCCAAACATTTAAATCTTCATCATGTTTAAAAATACGGCCTTTTTGTACCACCGGTCTAAATTTTAAAGCATGCACTTTGCCAATATCTGTTTCAATGTCTTCGCGACAAACAAACCTAATTTTTAAAGGCCAAATTTCTTTGTCTACAAAACAAGTTAAACTGTAAATGTCGCCGTCTTTGGCATGGCTTAAATCTAAATTTCGGGCCGAATAAAAAGCACTTACCATATCTTGAACCCCATAAGGAATATCAAAATTTTGATTATTCCCAATGTCAACTTTTTTGGTGTAGTGGTTAAAAGTGTAATCCTGACTAAATTTATAACCGCCTTCATTCACCCTGCGCACAAACAACCATGGTAACAAGGCATCTTTATCCATATAAGTTTCATAACGGTCGCGCACTTTAAAAAACACATCGGTTGAACCGTTGCTGTAACCACTGCCAACAATGTGATACACTTTTCTTCCGTTCACGTCGATTAAATTGGGTTTCACTTCTAAAATGGCAACGCCGGCGTTAATTGGACCGTAGTGTAAGCGGTAACTTAAAATTTCACCTTCTTTAAAGGCGGTGTTTTTTCTGGAAGGTAATTCAGTAAAATTATTACCTGTCACTTTTTCTAATTGAACAGATTCAGCAGTATTCAAAGTGGCCGAGAAGAAAGCCATGGCGCCAATTGCAATCCCAAAAATAAATATTCGAGTGGTTTTCATGCGCTTCATCTTTCAAATTTGATGCCAGATTGTATTTACACCTTGGCTTTAAGATTGTTAATTAAAGTTATCAAATTTTCTCTTTGCTTTTTCAATGCGGCGAATTTTTCTTTGTGCATGCTTAAACGCCCCATGGCCAGGGTTTTTTTCATGAAGGGATGGTAATACAATGCAAACCATCCTGCCAATACTAAAAGCACACAAATACTAAGGCTAGATAAGGCATTGTGGGTGAAGGCATGTGCCACAAAATACACCAGTAAATAATTGATCAAGAAAATCACCATGCCCAAAGCAATGGCAATGGAAGAATAAAACTCAATGAATTTGATAATTTTTTTGGTGAAGTAATCGGTTAAAAATAGCGGCGCAAAATTTCCAACCAAAGCAATTAAATACAGGGGTAATGTAAGAAGCAACAAAACGATTCTAATCAAAAAAAACATTGTACCGGAATATTTATTTTGATTGGGATTGATTAAACAATCCAGAACTTTATTTTTTTTGAGGATATCAAAATATTTACTCGCTTCTACTTTAAATTTCGCTAAAGTGTCTTGCTTGTCAATAGCAGCAGTGTTAACCAAGGATGTTATTTTTTCAGTAATTATAAAATCGTGTTCAAGATTGTTTGGATTTAGTTTTTCTGCTTTAATCCAATCTTTCTTGCACATTTCTTCAATCCACAGTACGGCTTGGTCGTTGTTTTTATCGTTGATGTGCGTTACCAAAGGTTTTAATTGATCTTCTAAATCTTTTAAAAACGTATTGGCTGTTTTAGCGGGATTATTTTGATAGTCGGTTATATAATCCTTTACTAAAATGGGCTCTCCCACCTGATAAAAAATATCACTTCTAAATTGATGTGGCATGCTATAATTCACGCCAACGGGTAGCACTACTAGTTTGTCGTTTTTTATGTTCTCGTATGCACCGAAGGCCATACGTGCAACGCCTTTTTTTAATGGGCGTAATCGGCGTTCTTGAATACACAAGCCTTCAGCAAAAATGATGAGTTTCGCATTTCTTTTCAGCAAATGATAAACGCGGCGGTAGGTTTCTTCGTTTTTCATTAAACCTTCTTTACCACCGTCTTGGAGTCTAAAAATGGGTACAATGCCAATTTGTTCGAGCACCATAGATACAAAGCCCGGTTTAAAAGCATCGCCTCTGGCCAAATACCTCAATCGCTGGGGAAAGGTTAAATAAGTGATGATAATAGGATCGGTAAAGGCATTGGGGTGATTCATGGCAACAATAACAGGACCATCTACCAGCAAACGTTCTTTGTTTTTAATACCAATGCGTTTGTAAAACACAGGCACAAAAAATGTGACCCAATAACGTAACAGGTTTCTTATCATTCAAAAATTTTAGTTTCAAAAGTACACTAAAATTTCACTCAAAAAATGTATAGATTGTTAGTAACATTTGTGCAGTTTTTTTGACATTATTCCCTAATCTTTCAGTATATTTAAAGGATAATTTAGAAAGATAGAAGAATTCAATTATGTCAGATATTTCAACAGACAAAGAGAACTACAGTGCAGATAATATACAGGTTCTAGAGGGTTTAGAAGCAGTAAGAAAAAGACCAGCCATGTACATTGGCGATATCGGTTTTAAAGGATTACACCATTTGGTGTATGAAGTGGTGGATAATTCAATTGACGAAGCCTTGGCGGGTCATTGTAAAAGCATTACGGTAAGTATTTTAGAAGGTAATTCCATTCGTGTAAAAGATGATGGCAGGGGCATACCAACGGGTATTCATCCTAAAATGGGCGTAAGTGCTTTGGAAGTAGTAATGACGGTTTTACATGCCGGTGGTAAATTTGATAAGGATACCTATAAAGTATCCGGCGGTTTACATGGCGTGGGTGTAAGTTGTGTGAACGCCTTGTCAACACTCATGAAAACGGAAGTACACCGCGACGGTAAAATTGTGCAACAAGAGTTTAGTTGCGGTAAGCCTTTGTATCCTGCCAAAGAAATGGGGTCTACCACACTGCGCGGAACAGTTCAAACATTTACCCCTGATTTAAGCATTTTTATTGTCAGTGAGTTTAATTTTACCACTTTGGCCAACAGGATGCGTGAATTAGCATACCTTAATAAAGGCATTAGAATCATTTTGGAAGACGAACGCCAAAAAGATGAACATGGTAATCCAATTTCTGAAATCTTTTACAGTGAAGGCGGTTTAAGAGAGTTTGTGATGTATTTGGATGGGGCCAAAGAAAAATTGATTGATGAGCCGATTTACATGGAGAACAACAATGGGACCATTCCTGTTGAAGTGGCCATGCTTTATAACAATGGCTTTGCCGAAAGCATCCACAGTTATGTGAACAATATTAATACCCATGAAGGAGGGACTCACCTTTCAGGTTTTAGAAGGGGATTAACCAGAACTTTAAAAAATTACGCCGATAAAAATGGTTTGCTTTCAAAAGTAAAGTTTGAAATCAATGGGGATGATTTTAGAGAAGGTTTAACGGCCGTAATTTCGGTGAAGGTGCAAGAACCACAATTTGAAGGTCAAACCAAAACCAAATTGGGGAATAACGAAGCCATTGGTGCTGTTGATACGGCCATTAGTGAAGCGCTACAAAATTATTTGGAAGAACACCCACGCCAAGCACGTATTATTGTAGATAAAGTTATTTTAGCAGCCACCGCTCGCCATGCAGCCCGTAAAGCCCGCGAAATGGTGCAACGTAAAAGCGTCATGAGTGGTTCAGGCTTACCAGGTAAATTAGCCGATTGCGCCAGCGGCGATCCTGTTGCGTGCGAATTGTTTTTAGTTGAAGGGGATAGTGCAGGTGGAACAGCAAAACAAGGCCGTAACCGCGAGTATCAAGCCATTTTGCCATTAAGAGGAAAAATTTTAAATGTTGAAAAAGCACTCGAATATAAAATTTATGAAAACGAAGAAATAAAAAATATTTTCACCGCTTTAGGCGTTTTCCGTGGCACCACCGAAGATGAGCGCGCGTTAAACATCGAAAAATTAAGATACCACAAAATTGTGATCATGTGTGATGCCGATGTAGATGGTTCCCATATTACAACTTTAATTCTTACGTTCCTTTTCCGTCACATGAAAGAACTGATAGAAAAAGGACACGTTTACATTGCTTCACCACCTTTATATTTGGTGAAAAAAGGCAAAGAACAACGTTATTGCTGGAATGAAGAACAACGTGAATTAGCCGCCAAAGAATTGGGTGGCGAAAAAACAGATTCAGTGCATGTGCAACGTTACAAAGGTTTGGGTGAAATGAACGCCGAACAATTGTGGGAAACAACCTTGAATCCTGAAAGCAGAACATTACGCCAGGTTACCATTGATAGTGCTGGGGAAGCCGACAGAATATTTAGTATGTTGATGGGCGATGAAGTGCCTCCACGCAGAGAATTTATTGAAAAGAATGCCAAGTACGCGAAGATTGACGCTTAATTTTTAATATGCATTTGAAGGCCGATACGCCTGAATTATTTTTGGATGCCTTACCCGATGAAAGAAGGGAGGCAATTGCCAAATTAAGAACAGTTTTACTTCAACACTTGCCAAGGGGTTTTAAAGAAATCATGTCGAACGGCATGCTCGCATACGTTGTGCCGCACAGTTTGTTTCCGGCCGGTTACCACGTGAATCCAAAAGTGCCATTGCCTTTTATCTGCATTGCATCTCAAAAAAATTTTGTGGCTTTTTATCACATGGGCTTATATGGCAGCAAATCTTTGCTGAACTGGTTTCAAGGCGAATATCCTAAACACGTAAAATCGAAATTGGATATGGGGAAATCTTGTGTGCGGTTTAAAAAAATGAATGAAATACCTTACCAATTAATTGCCGAATTAGCCGAAAAAATGGGCCCTGAACATTGGGTGGCGGAATATCTGGT
>JBAXXZ010000025.1:0-11316 GCA_037127575.1 Bacteroidota bacterium
ACTTTATATGGAGTAAGTTTTTTAAGTATGCCTATATAGTAATTTATCAAAATCAGATTTAAAGATACATATAATAGAAGATTGTGACTATTTTTACGGGTAAGATATGCAAAACAGAATCATAATAAACACACTGTGTTGTTTGGCCACTGTGCTTTTCAGCCACTGTGCCCAAATAGGCCCTTTAACCGGTGGTGACAAAGATGTAACACCGCCAAAATTAAAAGAAGCCATTCCGGCGATTAAATCAACCAATTTTCACGAACAGGAAATTATTTTGAAGTTTGACGAGTACGTCAAATTAAATGATGCTCCAAATCAAATTACCATTCTGCCGCAATTAAAATTAAGGCCGGAGTTTGAGGTGCAAGGGAAAATAATTAAGATTAAATTGTTGCAACAAGTTTTGGACCCTGGCGTCACATATCGCATTGATTTTGGTAAAGCCATTGCTGATATGCATGAAGGCAATATTCTTGAAAACTTTGCCTATGTGTTTTCTACAGGGCCCTTTATCGATACTTTAAGGATTCGGGGAAATGTTTCAAATGCCTTCGACAATAAGGCCTTTGGCGGCGCTACAGTGTTATTATTTCAAAATACACAATGGTTTGACAGTTTGGTTTATAAAACAAAAGCCAACTATATGGTTAAAACAAATAACGCCGGAGATTTTGAATTTAATAATCTTCCAACTTCGCGCTATTTGGTATATGCGATTGAAGACAAAAACAAAAACAATGTTTACGATGGAGAATCGGAACAAGTTGCTTTATTAGGACCACCCATGGACTTAAAAATGGATACCACTTGTGATTTAAAGATATTTAAAGAGGAGTCGATTAAGAGCTACGTCAAAAAAATCAACATGAACACCTATGGCTTTGGACAGATTATCTTAAATAAAGCAGTTAAATTAAGCATTAAAACACTTTTGCCTTCCCAGCAAGAAAGCTTGAGATGTATTAATACAGAGAGATTAAGCGACACTGCCTCTTTTTTTTATAAAGGAACAATTGACACCTTGGCCTTATTGGTTCAAAACATAAATGGGTCGAAGCTTGATACATTAAAATTGGTGGTACCAAAAAAGCCAAACAATAAAACGGCCCGGTTAAATGTGAGTATTAATGAAGACCAAGGAAAACTGCCTTACCGTCAAAATTTGGTCTTAAGTTTTCAAAACTGGATGGATACTAGCGTATACAATTTGAAAGCGCTTATTGTAAGCAGTAAAACCGATTCGAGCTTGAATGGCCACGAAATTAAGGCGCACTGGCGAAACGAACACCAATTGGAATTGATGATGGCGTTAAAAGAAGGGCATCTTTATAAATTAAAAATCGACAAAGGTGCATTTAGCAATTTGGATGCAATCAGTAACGACAGTTTGATATTTCAATTTAAAACCTATTCAAAAACTGATTTTGGGAAGTTTAATTTGAAATTAAGTGTTACAAGGCAACAAAATTATCTTTTGCATTTATTGAATGATCGAGAAGAAGTTGTGAAGGAGGTGGTGCTTCCGTATACCGCATTTAAAGCAGGACTGGCGATGATCTCTTTTTCCGAGTTATTGCCGGCGGTATATTCTGTAAAAATTATTTTTGATAATAATGAAAATAAAAAGTGGGATAGAGGTGACGCACTCATCTCAAGATTGCCCGAACCGGTGATAATTAGCAGAAAAAGAATTAAAATAGTTGCGGATTGGGAAACTGAAGAACAAATTATTTTGGGTGAAAAATAGTTTAAGTCACTGTGTGGAAATTTCATTTTTGCGATTGATTTTAATCTTTTTTTTTCGATGCTCCGGAACAACTGTAAAATCAATGCTTTCAGAGGAACATGATTTTTTAAAGGACAATTGAATCGAAAGTCTTCCAATTTCAAAATCCGCTATTAACAATTTCAACAAAGTGATGTTGAAAAAATAATAAGTTAATAATTAGATAACACGCAATAATTTATTTACTTCGTATCAACAAATCTCAAAAACAAAAAACCATGGCAAAAAAAGCAGCAAAAAAAGCAGCTCCTAAAAAAGCAGCTACTAAGAAAAAAGCTACAAAAAAAGCAGCTCCTAAAAAAGCAGCAAAAAAAGCAGCTAAGAAAAAGTAATAAAGAGCCCCGCAGAGCGGGGCTTTTTAATTCGATTATAAGCCCTGTGTCGCAGGGCTTTTTTTTATGCCCATTATTTTAAAAACATGCAAATACAGATTGAAACATTGTATTTTCAATTATATTTACAAGTCAAAAAAAACAACATGAATTCAAATTTATATAGAATGCAGAGTTTTAAATCACAACTAATCCCTTCAACTTTAAAATCGATTGGCTTGCTGTTTGTGTGTTTATTTATTTTTTCATGCTCAAGCAAGGAAAATAAATCCGACTTCTCAACCGAAGGCATGCAAAGTTTAGATTTGAGTAAATATGGCAAACCATTTTCTATTTATGTGCCTGATACCGTTTCGTCAAAATTAATGGTTGAAGAAAAGTCGAATGGTGCCCTTGAAATAAAAGTTGGGACAAGGTTTGCGATTTGCATTAATGAATTTAAAGCAGACATTGAATTGAAAAAACAAGACATCAAAGACGATGAGGTTAATAAATTTAAATTATACCTTATTGAACAAAACGATGCAATTGTTTGGAAAAGTCAAATCACAAAACCCGAATTCCATTTTGTTCTGAATCAATCTATCGCCAATGCCGATTACAGCTTTGAAGACATTAACAACGATGAAAGTAGAATACATAACGAAGAACAAATTCAAAAAATGTACAACAGTTGCAAAAACATTGAAGTGAAGAAATCGGCTTCAAAAGATTGATGCTGTTTGGGTTTTAGGTGGGCAGTATTAACAAATACGTCTAAATTATTAACACTCATCCTAAACTTGACGCTTTTTTTCAATATTTGCTTAATACAAAAGAAATTATATGTCTGAAGAACTTGAAAAAAACGACCGTGGCGATATGTTCTCTAAATCAGTTAGAGCAGGAAAGCGTACTTACTTTTTTGATGTGAAAAGCACAAGAGGGAATGATTATTACCTAACGATTACCGAAAGCAAAAAACGATTCGGCACCGATGGTAAATTTACTTACGAAAAGCACAAGATCTTTTTGTATAAAGAAGATTTTGAAAAGTTTACCGAAGGCCTAATGGAAGCCGTAAACCACATCAAAGAAAACGCACCTGAAATTTCTAGTGATTTCGAAAACCTCGAGAAAAAGGATTCAGACATCAGTTTCGAAGATCTAGGAAATTAAATTCAAATTAAACAATGAAGAGGCGGTTAAACACCGCCTTTTTTATGCCCCTACGATGCGCATTTTATTACTCGATAATTACGATAGTTTTACTTATAACCTTCTACATTTGGTTGAAAAATTAGGCGACTATAAAGTTGAGGTATTTAAAAACGATGAAATTGAATTGCTTCAAATAAATGCATACCACAAAATTATCTTGTCACCCGGCCCTGGTTTACCGCATCAGGCTGGTATTATGCCGGCCTTACTTCAACAATATGCACAAACAAAATCCATTTTAGGTGTTTGTTTGGGTATGCAAGCTATTGCCCAACATTTTGGAAGTTCATTAATTAATTTAGACCGTGTGTATCATGGTTTGGCTTGCCCAGTGCAAGTGGTGGAAGAGAATGGCTTATTTAAAAATTGTCCCAATCAATTTAATGTGGCGCGATACCATTCATGGGTAATAGATGAAAAAAAGCTTTCAAACGAATTAGTTGTAACGGCCAAAGACGAGCAAGGCCATATCATGGCCATACGTCATTTAAACTTAAACGTTTGTGGGGTTCAATTTCATCCCGAGTCAATTTTATCCGAATTTGGCGAAACAATCATGCGCAATTGGTTAAATGCTTGATTAACTTTGTAATTATTCACAAAACATGGTAAACAATAAAGCCACCCTTCTTAAAAACATTTATTTAGGACATGAGGCCTTAAAGGCATTGCATTTATTTTTAAAAAAGTCTTCGTACAAACAATATTTTGTTGTATGTGATCAAAACACATTAAAATATTGTTTACCGATGCTTATATCAAATTGCCCTGCATTGCAAAAGGCAGAAATTTTTGAAATTGAAGCGGGTGAATCTTCAAAATGTTTGGAAGTGGCCGCTCAAATATGGCAATGTTTAATTGATAACAATGCCGGTAAAAACACACTGATGATTAATTTAGGCGGCGGTGTTGTTTGTGATTTGGGCGCTTTTTGTGCCTCCGTTTACAAACGTGGGATAGATTTTGTGAATGTGCCCACTTCATTATTGGCCATGGCTGACGCCAGCGTTGGAAGTAAAACAGCTATCGATTTAAATGGCATCAAAAATATTATTGGTACATTTTACGATGCCAAATCCGTATTTATCGAACCCATTTTACTCTTCACTTTGCCTAACAGAGAAATTAAAAATGGCTTGGCCGAAATAGTAAAAATGGCTTTAATTGGTGATAAGGCATTGTGGTTAAAGCTGAACAAATCAAATACAAGTTTGGATGAAAAAATTATTCAACAAGCCATTCAAATAAAAAGCAAAATAGTTTTAAAAGACCCCTTCGATAAAGGCATTCGTCAATCTTTAAATTACGGCCATAGCATCGGTCATGCCATTGAGGCCTTGTATGCTGATAAGAAAATACCGATTCTACACGGTGAAGCAGTGGTGATGGGTATGATTATCGAAAACCATATTGCGCATCAGCTTAAGTTGCTTAACAAAAAAGCACTGCTTGAAGTGAATGATTATTTGATTCGAAACTTTAAACCAAAATCCTTGCCGCTTGGCGAAACTGAAGCGTGCCTGAAATATTTGCAACACGACAAAAAAAACACCAACAGCAAATGGAAATTTTCTTTGCTTAATAGAATCGGTCAATGTAAAATTCAAGTGGATGTTAAATCTGCGCAAGTGAAAAAAGCCTTTCTTTATTATGCGAAGGAAGTAAAATGATAGAAATTCGCCGAAATAAGGAGCACATTAAATGCCAGATAAAAATTAGCGGGTCGAAGAGCCTCAACAATCGATTGTTGATGCTTAAAAAGGTTTTGCAAATCAAGACAGAATTAATAAATGAATCTGAATCAGATGACACACTAAACCTTAAGGAGGCATTGAATCAAATTGAAACCCATGGTTCAGCCACTCTAAATGCTCAACACGCGGGCACAAACATGCGCTTTCTCACAGCATATTTGGCGGCCTTCCCGGGCAATTGGATCATCACCGGCTCCGATAGAATGTTGGAAAGACCAATTGGCGAATTAGTGAATGCATTAAGGCAATTAGGCGCAGACATTTCTTACTTAAATAAGGAAGGGTTTCCACCATTAAAAATTAAAGGACAATTACTTTCAAAATCCAAATGTACCATCAATAGTTCCATTAGCAGTCAATACATTTCGGCTTTGTTATTAATGTCGCCTTTATTGCAACACGGACTCGAGCTTGAATTAACCGGAGAGCAGGTATCGAAGCCTTATATACAAATGACATTGGCTTTATTGAGAGATTTTGGTCAAAACTTTGAGATTGAAAATAATAAAATTTGTATTCAAGCAAGCAAAACCCCAAACAACATGCCTTCTCAGTATTTTGTAGAATCCGATTGGTCTTCTGCTTCTTATTGGTATAGTCTTTGCGCCATCTCAAACAATGCAGAGATTGGTATTGAACAACTGTTTCAAAATAGCTTGCAAGCCGATTCGGTGATTAAAGACATCTTGCAAGAATTTGGTATTCAAACGACCGCCTATCAAAACAAAATAATATTAAAGTCGGGATCAACACACATCAATAAATTTGATTATAATTTTATGGTTTGCCCGGATATTGCTCAAACCCTTGCCGTTGTTTGTTTAGCAAAAGGTGTAGAAGGACATTTGCGCGGATTATCGACTTTAAAAATTAAGGAAACTAATCGTTTGTTAGCAATGAAAACTGAATTGGAAAAATTCGGCGCACAAGTAGAGATAGATGAAAACAGCATGCACATTTATCCCAAAGATCCAAGCACCTTGGCTCAACAATCCTTCTCTATCAATACTTATAACGATCACCGAATGGCACTTAGTTTTGCACCATTGGCATTCATTTGTGAAGCCATTTATATCAATCATCCCGAAGTAGTAAATAAATCCTATGCCCGCTATTGGGAAGATTTGAAAAGCGCTGGTTTTAGTGTAAATTTGACGCCTTAATGGCTTTATTCTCCGATAAAAAAAATTCAAGCGGCACCGAAATGTCTTTTCTTCAACATTTGGAAGAACTGCGTTGGCATTTGGTACGGAGCGCCATTGTTGTAGCGGTTATTGCTGTAGCGGCTTTTTGCTTTAATGATTTTGTTTTTGATACAGTAATTTTTGGACCCTTGCGCCAATCATTTGCCACCTATGATTTTATGTGTCGATTAGGCCATGCAATGGGCGCCGGCGATGTTATGTGTATGACTGTTAAGAATCAACACTTGCAAACATTGTCTGCATCCGAACAATTTTTTAACCACATGTGGATTTCCTTTTTGTGCGGATTAATTATCGGTTTTCCATTTATCTTATGGGAAGTTTGGAAATTTATTCGTCCGGCTTTAAGAGACAAGGAAATTGGTCCTGTTAAAATTTTTGTCTTCATCGCCTCCTTGTTATTTTTAATCGGCATCTTCTTTGGGTATTTTTTACTCTTCCCAATGAGTTATAATTTTTTAGTGAATTATCAGGTGTCTTCAAGCGGCATTGTGCAAACGCAAAATACCTTTGATGATTATATTTCTTTAATTAGCACAATGACCCTGGTGTCGGGCATAATATTTGAAATGCCGATACTGGTTTATTTTTTAACCCGCATGACGCTTTTAACGCCGGCCTTTATGCGCAAATACAGAAAGCATGCTGTTGTAGTGATATTAATTGCTGCGGCAGTCATTACACCAAGCCCCGATGTTACATCCCAAATGATTGTAGCAGTGCCTATGTATTTGTTGTACGAATTAAGTGTTTTTGTTTCGGCTTGGACCATTAAAAAATACAAAATATAATTAGCATGTCGCAATTGGTAGAAGATTTTAATAATTACCGTTCAAAAATGAACGAGGTAATATTAGCCAAAGACAATTTGGTGATAAAACGTTTGTTTAATCTCGATACACAAACCTACAGCGAAGGGGCCTTAAATGTAAAAACCAAAGAGATGCTTGGCTTGGTTGCAAGTATGGTTTTGCGTTGTGATGATTGTATTAAATACCATCTCGAAAAGTGCAAAGAACAAGGCTGCAGCACTGACGAAATTTACGAAGTGTTTGCCATTGCCAACATCGTTGGCGGCACCATTGTCATTCCGCATACCCGCCGCGGGGCGGAGTTTTGGGAAGAATTAAATAAGTAGGTTAGATTTTTTCTTAATCAATGTCCCACACACTGGGTCGTTTGCGTGTATAAAAAGGCTTGAAATAATTTTTATTTTCCAACACAAAGGCCATAATGAAATATAAAATAATAGGGCTTCCAAATGTAAAGAAGGAAAGGTAGATAAAATACATGCGTACAGTATTGGTATTGATACCAAGTTTATTTCCCCACCACTGACAAACACCAAAAGCTTTTGATTCAAACCAATGTCGAACGCTATTTACCATAATGCAAATCTATGAAATACTTGGCGGTTTTAAAATGCCTGACCCAATACCACATGTTAAACATCGTTTGTTTTTGCAATATGAATGAAATAATTGAATAAGTGCCTGACTGTCGGCGGCGGTTTTTAAGACGGTTTTTTTAGCGGAAAACAATTTGCTGATGCTGTTTACTTCAAATTGACAAGCTTGCCACAAAGCCAGGGCTTTTTGCTCAAGCTCCGAATGACCGGTTTTTCTGGCGTAAAAAAATAAAAACGGCGCAAAACTATTAATTATGGTATTCTCGGTGGCTTGTTTTCCCAATTTAATTGGCCTTAATTGCGATTCACCATCAAGGCTGTAATGGTTCTGCCAATAACCATCAGGCGAAAACGCAAACTTCTTACTGATGGCAGCATAATCAATTTGTAATTGCGGCGCCATAAAAATTTCAGGTGCATGGTGCAAAAGTGCCGCAAATTGCGCCAAACGTAGATCAGGAAAATTGGCCGGCCTTAAACGAGAAAATTTAAAGAGTGCTTTATTTAATGGGATAATGCTGTACTTATTTCTCAAAAATTCAAATTCGTTTTGTAACAAATGCAGGTAGTCGTTTTTGTATTGTTGATCTAAAAGCCCTGCGGTGCCTAATAAAAGACTTTCTAATTGTATTAAATTTTTACTGTGTTTGAGTAATATTATTAAAGGCAATTGTTTTGCCAGTAATTCAAATGCTTCACCATTTACATTAAAACCGAAGTTGCGTAATAAACTGATGTAAAATGTTTGGGTATAATCCAATTGATAATATTCAAACCAGTGATGAAGTCGATTAAATTTTTCTTCAAGTCTTTTAATGCTCATGCGCTCAAGCCAGGCAATCATCACAATGTCCTTACAATGTTTTAATTGATTGGCGCAGACTAATTTTTGCTTGGTTTGAAACACTTGCATGTACAGATTAAGACTTTGTGGATCAATCAGTTTTTTTAATTCTAGAACTTCCACCCTATGACGTACATTTTGTTCCAAATCCATATCATGTTCATACACAGCATGCAATATGAGGTTGTTGTAGTTTACATCTGTTAAATGCCCATGCTTTAGCCAATCGCTGGTTTTGATGTGAATTTCAACATTGCCAACAAGTAAAAGGTCTTGGATTTTGATTTGGGCGTTAAAAAAATCCGGACCGGCATTGTGATTCAATTCGCCTTGTTTTAAAATACGAATTTCTTTACCGGAAACAGTTATAAAAGGCAATGGCAGAAACAACTTGTGGTGCCAGAGAAATTGTAAAAAATCTTCTTTAAAACTAAACATATCCTTTAATCTTGTAAACCAGGTAGCCCACCCATTCGTGGATTAATAGTTCTAAAGAAAAAAGGGCGCCTGGGTTTGGTATAAAAAGATGATCGAAGGTAAAACGGCGAATGCCGCTCGAACGATTGGTAATGTAAGGAACAATATTTTGGTAACCTGCTTTTTTAAATACTGCAACAGCCCGTGGCATATGGTAAGCAGAGGTTACCAATAAAAAGCTGCCTTTGATGTTTAAGCTATCCAGAATTTTTTTAGTGAACAGCGCATTTTCAAAAGTGTTTTTACTGTTCGATTCAAACACCATGGCCGAATCGGGAAAATGAATGGAGCGCAAGTATTTTTGAACATAAATGCCTTCACGTTTTTCAGGAAACTCAATGCTGCCGGAGCCACCAGTAAAAATTAATTGTTTAATTCTGCCTTGGTAATAAAGGGGCAAGGTTTGAAATAATCTGTCGCCGCTGTGACCAAAGTTTATTTTACCCAAGCGCAAATCTACATCACCAATGCCGCCCAACACTATGGCGCCTTCATAATGGCTGTTCATTTTGTCAATATCGGGGGTGATGGGTTCCCAAGCCCTAAAACACTCGTCAACAAGAAACGAGTTACAACAGATATATAATATCACCAAAGCGCTAATCCTTGTTTTTTTGCCTCTATTTTCATTTTTGGTAAAAAGTGAATAAGCCAATAATGAAACAGCCCAAACGGTGGGTGAAAAAACAAAGGCCAAAATTTTGGAAATGATAAAAAACATAATGTCACTAAATTAATCAATCTTCATTATCTTAAATAGGGGTTTAAGTAATTTGATTAATACTTATCTTTAAAATCTATTATTTGAGTATGCAAAAAATTCTGATTGCCAAACGTGGAGAAATTGCTTTGCGCATTATGCGCAGTGCCCGCGAAATGGGTATAAAAACTGTTGCCGTTTATTCTGAAGCCGATCGCAACGCATTATTTGTAAGATATGCCGACGAGGCTGTGTGTATTGGTCCGCCACCAAGTTCCCAATCGTATTTGAAAGGGGATAAAATAATTGAAGTGTGTAAACAATTGGGTGTAGATGGCATTCACCCTGGTTACGGTTTTTTAAGTGAAAACGCCGATTTTGCCCGTAAAGTAAGGGCTGCAGGAATCACCTTTATTGGCCCAAGTCCTGAGAGCATGGATTTAATGGGGGATAAATTAAGCGCCAAGGCCACCGCAAAAAAATACAATGTACCCATGATTCCGGGATCTGAAGGAGCCATCAGTGATTTGCAGGAGGCCATTCAGGTATCAAAACAAATTGGTTTTCCATTATTAATAAAAGCCAGCGCCGGAGGGGGAGGTAAAGGTATGCGTTTGGTTGAGCGCGCCGAAGACATTGAAGAACAAATGAAAATGGCCATCAGCGAAGCGGTATCTGCCTTTGGCAATGGTGCCGTGTTTATTGAACGTTATGCCAAAGAACCTCGTCATATCGAAATTCAATTGATCGCCGACAACCATGGTAATTGTGTGCATTTGTTTGAACGTGAATGCAGCATTCAACGCCGCCATCAAAAGGTTATTGAAGAAGCCCCCAGCAGTGTTTTAAGCCCTGAGCTTCGTGAAAAAATGGGTAAATGTGCCGTGGATGTTGCCAAAGCCTGTAATTACAGTGGCGCCGGCACCGTTGAGTTTTTGGTGGACGATCAACTCAATTTTTATTTCCTTGAAATGAACACGCGGTTACAAGTGGAGCATCCTGTTTCTGAATTCATCACGGATTTAGATTTAGTGAAGGAACAAATTAAGGTGGCCCGTAACGAAAAACTCAGTTTTAAACAAGAAGATCTAAAAATAAACGGACACGCCATCGAAGTAAGGGTGTGCGCTGAAGACCCAAGCAATAATTTTTTACCGGATATTGGTAAACTCATCGTGTATCAAACACCTTCCGGTCCGGGGGTGCGTGTCGACGATAGTTTTGAGCAGGGTATGGACATTCCTATTTATTATGATCCCATGATTGCCAAATTGGTGGTGCATGGTAAAAATAGAACGGAGGCCATTGAGAAAATGCTGCGCGCCATCGACGATTATAAAATTGTAGGCGTTGAAACCACCTTAGATTTTTGCAAGTTTGTACTTAAACACCCTGCATTTGTAAGTGGAAAATTCGACACGGGTTTTATCAAAAATTATTTTACGCCTGAAATGTTGTTGAACAGCGATGAAGACATGGATGAAGTAGCGGCTATTGCAGGCGCCTTGTTGTATCCTAAAAAACAACATGCGGGTTTGGATAATACTTCTGCCGTTAAAAAAAGTCAATGGAAAGCCAAACGCTTGAGTTAAGCTAAACGTTTGGGT
>JBAXXZ010000026.1:0-11206 GCA_037127575.1 Bacteroidota bacterium
GCTACAACGGCAGAAGCTTGTTGACGACGCAACATCGAGTGGGCAATTTCAGGGGCATATGCCAAATAACCAATGCGTGATTCAACCACGTCGATGCCGGCAATTTCTAAACGTTCGCTAACTTCACGCTCAAGGGCTTTGTTCACATCATCAAAATTGGTGCTCAAGGTCACAGTTGCTTTTTCATCTTCAAAATGATCGTAAGGAAATGAACCGGCCAATTTACGCACAGCTGAATCGGTTTGAATGCGAATAAAATCTTCATAGTTATCAACTTCAAATGTCGATTTAAAGGTGTCTTGCACTTTCCACACCAAAATTACAGAGATTAAAATAGGGTTCCCCATTTTATCATTCACTTTAATTTTTTCGCTTTCAAAGTTTCTGGCACGTAAAGATATGCTGATGCGATTGAACAATGGATTAATCCAAAACAAGCCATTGTCTTTAACACTGCCCTTGTACTTTCCAAAAAGTAATAACACCCTGGCGCTATTAGGACTCACCACCATGAGGCCCTTTGCCAAAATCACAAAAATTGGCAGGAAGACAATGATGAGTAGCTCCATTTTAGTAACAATGCCTAAAATAATCATGACAATGCTAAACAACAAGAGAACGATGGCTAAATACCCGTTAAAAGGGCTGATGATTTTTTCTGTTTTCATAACTAATATTTAAATGATATCAAATTGATATCACAAATGTAAACATAAAAAACTGTAGTGCAGCAGAAAAATACAAGTCGGCCAATAAATTACATAAGCGGTAACGGTTAATGATGGATAGAATTTACAAGAGATTTAAACGAATTTAACTTTTAAAAGAGAATTTATTATTTACCTTAAACTTAGCAATTGCCTGCACATGAAAAAAGCGAAACTATATTATTTCGGATGGCTTATTATTTTGATATTTGCCTTCCCCGCTGTATTTAGCGCCCAACAAAACGGCAAAGCACCGCTCCACTTAAAAGAAAATAAATTGTTTTTATCGGGTGAAACAGCAAAGGTGGATGAATTTTGCAAGGAAGAATTTATTGAAGATGGTTTTTATGGCGCCCTTTATCTCACCAAAAAAGGCCATGTGATTTTTAATTTGAACAACGAAAAACAGGATACCATGCGTTATTTTTGGGGCGACTATCAATTGGCAGGTAGCCAAATTAAAATTCAATTGCACCACGAATTTTATTATGCAGGTAAATGGGATGCCAGTTGGATAGCAGCAGATCCGGATTATAAAAAAGGAAAAGTGCGTGTTGTAAATTTGCCAAGTATCACGCTTCATAAAACCCATTGCGATTCATTGTCATATTACAATGTTTACAGCAAACAAGAACAACTCTTAGCCGCCAAAAGAACTGATAAACTGAAACCCAAAGGCTTGTACTTTTTTCCCTATTACGAAACCAAAGAAATGAAATTTTATACTTGGTTTTACAAGCAGGTGCCGGTTTTGGCTGATTTGTAATCTGCAAATTGTTTTTTATTTTTATTCAATCATTATGGCAGAATTAAAAACTAAAAAAACAGCGCTCAGCGTAGAAGATTTTATCAATAAAATACCTTGGTCAACACAACCATAATGAATTACATAAAACAACTGCAACAGCTCATTTTAGCCGCAGAAACTAAATTTAAAACCAAAAATACCCAAAACTAGCGTATACACTGCAACACGATGCCCGCATATTTGGTTTGGATGTACTACGCGCCGCAGCAATTATTTTTGTGATGTGGTCGCATGGCCATATTTACAGCGGACAATTGTTGGATGTGCATTATTACCGCTGGCTAATGTGGGATGGCGTGGGTTTGTTTTTTGTGTTGAGCGGATTTTTAATCGGACAGATACTCATCAACACTGTTTTACAAGGTGAATTTAATTTTAAAGCACTCATTCATTTTTGGTGGCGCAGGTGGTTTCGTACTTTGCCACTGTATTACCTGGTACTAACGGTTTTGGCATTGTTGTATTTTGTCGCCCACAAATGTTTACCGCCAAATGTTCTTGCTTATTATACATTTACCCAATGTTTTGCCTGGTCACACCCCTTATTTTTTGGAGAAGCCTGGAGTCTGGCTATTGAAGAATGGTTTTACATTTTGTTGCCCTTGGCTTTGTTTTTGGTTTTGCGATTTCGCGGTGACAAAAAAAAGCAATTGGCCTTGGTGATTTTTGCTCTTTGTTTGCTGGGCACTGTGATCAGAACCTACAAAGCCGCCAGTAAAGATTATTTGGCCGACAATACCTTTGGTGTAGAAATCATGAAGCAGGTCATCACGCGATTAGACAGCATTATGTATGGGGTGATCGCCGCCTGGTTTTTGATCTTTAAAAAAGCACAGTTCTTTCAATTTAAAAATACACTTTTTGTTTTTGGTTTAATGCTCATGTTTTTTTCAGTGGCCATTATTCCCTATTCCCATTTTTTTCACAACTACTTGTATTATAGTTTTGCGGCCATTGCAGTGATGTGTTTATTACCCAAACTCAGCATTTTGCAATCTGCATCAGGTAAAGTATCGCAAGGCATACAATTTATTAGTGTGATATCTTACAGCATGTATTTAAGTAATTTTATGTTGGTGCAAAGGGGCTTAATGCCGGTGATTATAAAATACGGCCATTTAAACCCTGAGCAACAAAAAATGCACAGTGCCATTTGTTTGTTCTTGTTTTGGTTCTTCACCATCCTTTTATCTTATGTATTTTACCGATTTTGGGAAAAACCTTTTTTAAAGTGGCGCGACAAAATAATTATACAAAAGACCAAAGTTAAAATTTCCCGGAGCGATGGTGTTTTGTGAAGATTCATTATCTTTATTGACAGTATAAAAAATTAGAACATGAACATAGGCATTTTAGGAACAGGCAATGTGGGTGATACCATTGGCAGCAGATTAATTGAATTAGGTCACAACGTGATGATGGGCTCTCGCACAGCCGACAACGTTAAGGCCGCCGCATTTGTGGCTAATCACGAAGGCAAAGCCAAGGCGGGCACATTTGCTGAAGCCGCTACATTTGGCGACATAATTTTTAATTGCACACGTGGCGAACATGCCGTGTCAATTATTGAAGGCATTGCAGCCATTTGTGCGAATAAAATTTTAATTGATTTAACCAATCCGCTTGATTTTACAAAAGGCTCTCCACCATGTTTGATTCCAAGTTTAAGCAATACCTATTCATTGGGCGAAGCCATTCAAAAAGCTGCCCCACAAGCTTATGTGGTGAAAACCTTTAATACCATGTGGTGTGGTATAATGGTAAATCCCATGTTAATTGGAGGCGGTGATCATATTAATTACGTTTGCGGTAACGACCACTCTGCCAAGCAAAAAGTAAAAGAATTGTTACTCACTTTTGGTTGGAAAAAAGAAAATTTAATGGACTTGGGCGATATCAGCAATGCACGTGCCACTGAAGCCATTTTACCAATTTGGATTAGGGTGTGGGCAGCCACCAAAAACAATGCCTTTAATTACCGCATAGTGAGTTAATTGAAAACAATTTTATTTTGAAAAAAACACCGAGGAGTTACTTCCTACTTTGTATTGGTTTTATTATTGCATTTTCCTTGCAAGGGCAAGTGTTTAAATTACAAACCAGGGAAATGCTGCCTTATGTGGTAGCGAACAATGCCACCTTTAATCAAGCCCCATTAACAGGCACAAAAGTTCAAAAGGATTTCGATATCATAAATTTAACGGCATCAAATCAAGATATCATTGTTCGCAAATATGAATTGGTGTTAAATGTGCTGTCGATTAACGACAAAGCATTGGCTTCGTATTGTTTTGGCGTCAATTGTCATGGTGCTGAAGTATTTGCGGATACCGTATCGTTTTTACCGAATCAATCGGTGGCACTCGAAATTGATTTTATTGAAGCCAGCGCACCTGGCCAAAGTTTAATTCGTTACCAAATAATCAATAAAAACAATTTAAGCGATCAGTTGAGCGTTTTTATGAATTATAGCGGCGTATTGGCCATACAAAAACATGAATTAAACAACAGTGCTTTTTTGTTTTATCCAAATCCAACAAAAGGCACTTTGTATCTGCTTAATACGACCAAGCAGAAAGACCAGGGTCAAATGCAAGTGCTTATTAAAGATTTGACCGGAAAAGAACTCTTTACTCGCCACATAAATTCTGACGAATCGGAAGCCATTGCATTACCAATCACTGAATTAAAAGGTGGACTTTATATTGTGGCGCTAAAAGCCGGAGAAGCCATTGTTTTTGCGCAGAAATTACTTATTGAGTAACCGCACAAATTGACCAATTTGCCTCATTAGGCAGTATGCCAAGCGGATCAAAAATTAGACCAAATTTATTTAGTACCTTTCTGAACTGATTCATCATGAAAATTACACTCAGTATTGCTTTATTGTTTCTAGGGCCACTAATTATTTTAGCCCAAACTTCTACCTTTCAGATAAAGGACAACAATAATAATGGTCAAACCGTCATCGATGGCGCTATTTTTTATCATCCAACCCAAAATTATTGTCCAACCATTAACCATGAATTTGAAATTAAAAATGTGAGTGCAAGCACACTAAGTTTATCCTTGCGCAAGTACGAAGACCTTTTAAATACAGTTAATGTAAATAACAATGATATTGCCCAAGCCTATTTTTGTTTTGGCACCAATTGTTTACCGGCTTCTGTATTGAGTTATTCAATTGAATTGGCTCCTGGTGAAAGCACTTTGTTAGAAGCCAAATTTGATGAAGCCAGCATTGCCGGTCATTCAATTATTCGTTTTAAGTTTAACAACAAGGTAAATACAAGTGATGCATTAACGCTTACTTTAAAATACGATAGTAATGTGGGTATCATACAATCCGATAAAAATGCGGAGGCGTTTTTTTTGGTTTATCCTAATCCGGCGAAGGATATTCTAACAATTTCATCTGAGGGAGGAAATACAGCTGCTCAACAAATTCAATTATTGGATGCATTTGGCAAAACAATCATTGTGCTCAATCAATCTGACATGAGCAATACTAACAAAATTACATTGCCGCTGAACCTTTTGAGCACCGGCATTTATTTTCTTAATATCAAGACAGAAACCCAAAATTTTCATAAAAAAATAATTATAAATTAAAATACAATGAAAAAACAATTACTTGCTATTGCTTTGTGTACTGTGGCATTTGCAAAAGCGCAAACTTGGTCCGAAAATTTTAACAGCGCCACATCTCCCGGCTTGCCTGCAGGCTGGATGCAAAACAATGTAGATGGGCTTACAGTAAGCTCCTCATTAGCGGCATACAATTTTGGCACCAATGCTTGGGTGACCCGCAATTTTACCGCCACTGATCCGCAGCACGCTACATCTGCTGTGAGCACATCATGGTACAGCAGTGCCGGTATTTCAAACGATTGGTTAATTACACCAAGTTTTACTGTGCCAGCCAATGCCTTTTTAGATTTTGAGGCCATGGCACTTGATGCCAGTTATCCCGACGGCTACTTGGTTAAAATTTCTACAACAGGAACTGCCGTGGCAAGTTTTACAACCATTTTAACTGTGGCTGCTGAAAATGACACATGGACACCGCACGGTTTGAATTTAAATGCCTACACTGGACAAACGGTGAATATTGCATTCGTGAACAACTCAAACGACATGTACATTTTATTGTTGGATAATGTACGTGTAATTGTGCCGCCAAGCAATGACGGAAAGGTGTTAAGTACACAAACCACTAACCGTTATATGGTTGGAGCAGGCACGCAATTAATCAGCGGTAATTTTGTGTCGGGTGGATTTACGCCGGCATTAAACACTGTGTTAAATTACAACATTAATGGAGGCGCGGTAAATTCACAAACCTTCAACTTTAGTTTACCGGGTTTAAATTATGGCCAAAATTATAATTATGCTTTTACGGCAGCAGGTAATTTTTCACTTGGTACAAATCGAATTAAAACATGGGTGAGCAAAGTAAATGGTGTAAATGAAGTTATCACCAACAATGATACAGCTTATAGTTACGTTTATGTGGCTTCAACAAGTACACAAAGAAATGCTTTGGTGGAAGAATGGACGTCTTCTACTTGTAATCCATGCGCCAGTTTAAATCAAACATTTGATCCTTTGTTAAGTAGCAACAATCCAAACACGGGGGGTAATTTAAATGTGATTAAGTACCAGGTAAACTGGCCTGCACCGGGCAACGACCCTAGTTACAATGCCCATACTTTGGCCCGAGTAAAACATTATAACATTAATTTTGCGCCCGATGGTTATACCAACGGCACATTAGAAATGAATAATTTTGATCAGGCAGAATTAGATGCTGCTAAAAATGTGCCGGCTTATGCCGACATCACCGCCACACTTTCTGCTTTTGGTTCAACCAACGCTGCATTGGGCACAACAGTGATTGCCAGCTCTACCATTATTCCTTATGTGAGCATTCCTACTAATTCACCATTACGTGTTCACCAAGTGCTCTTACAAAACAGTTACCATTATGCAGCTAGCTCTACATCGCAAGACGATTACCACCACATTATGCGTAAAATGACCGGTAACGGTTGGGGTACTCCGGTAAATGTAACAGATGGTGTTCCGTTTTCGGCTACTTTTACCAATGTGTTTAGCGCAGGTGCAGTAGATCCTGCAACACCGGCCCAAATGAGTTATAATGTTTGGACCAATACTTTAAATCCACTTGCGCCAAAAGACATCGTTTATGAATACGTGGTGTTTGTGCAAGATACCATTAGCAACGATGTGTTACAAAGTGCCTCATGGTTTGCCACTGTATCAGTACCTGCAGTTACTGTAAGCACAGTTGGTTTAAAAGAAAACAACAATGCCAATACTTTAATTGTTTCGCCAAATCCTGCACAAGCATTTGTGCAAGTATCTGTTCAATTGAATAATAGCGCTGAAGTAAGATTGAGCGTTTATGACATGAATGGTAAATTAGTATATGAAAACAAAGCGGGTCAATTACCAGCCGGTTTTAACAGCATCCAAATTAACACGGCCGATTTTGCGCCGGGTGTTTATACCATTGAGAGTGATACGCCGCAAGGACAATCACGTCAAAAATTGGTGATTCAAAAATAAATGAAGAAGCCGGTTCGATAAGAACCGGTTTTTTTTTGATGCTTTAAGAGTATGTGAACTTGTAATGTAAAAACGGGGTGCTCAGTTCTCGATACAATGCTCAGCCCTCAAGCTATGCTGCATTACTCGAACTGACTGTGCCTTGTTAGCACTCAATACAATGCTCCGCGCTCAAGTTAGGCTGCATTACTCGAACCATCAAGCCTAAGGCTTCATTACTTCGCCTTGATTGGCTTTTCTTGGTTTCTAATTTCTTCTAATGGACGAGAATTTAATCCCAGTGTTGCCGACTTATCATTTTCTGCTTGTGCCAACACCTTGTTAAACATGCTGCGCGAAGCTGATGTATTGCCCAACTGATAATGCGTCCAGCCCATCATCAACAAAGAAGAATAATCAAATGGATACAAGGTTAAAATACTTTCAAATTGTTTGGCTGCATTTTGGTAATCTTTCTGCTCAAAATAAATTTTACCCAAATTGTATAAGGCCATTGTATTATTGACATCCAAACTTAATATGCTTTTGTGTAAATCCGATTCTTCAGTTTTGTTCCCCATGGCGCTTAAAGCGAGAGCACATCCTTGTTTTGCCTCAATTGATTTGGGCTCCAATCCACAAGCAATCTTATAATAGCCTGCGGCATCCATGTGCTTCCCCATTAAATAATTCAACCAACCCAAACGTAAATTAATTGAATATTCATTTTTATCGTATACTGCCTTTAATGCTTCAATGGCCGATGGATAATCGCTTTTACTTGAAGCTTCATAACTTTTTTGAAATGCCAATTCCAATTGTTCGTTCACTGCTGTGTTAGTAGCAATGGCTGTTAATCCTTCAAGAGCAGAAGGATCAAAAGGCGAATACATCAACACCACTTTAAAATATTTTTCAGCTTCGGTTTTCTTTTCTAAACGTAAATAGGTCCAAGCCAAATAAATGCCATTGTCATAATCAAAAGGATAAAACTCTTCCATCCTTAAAAAATAGGGCAAAGCCTTGTTGTATTCTTTGTTATAATAATACACCAAAGCCAAATTGTAATTGGCCGATTTGTTGTTGGGATCCAATTCCAATATTTTTAAATAATTATTTTTTAAATCATCATAAGCCTCCAACATATAGGCCGGAAAAGAAAGTCCCAAGCGTGGTTCAACGGCCTTTGGTTTTAAAGCAATGGCACGGTTATAATATGACAATGATTTTTTCTTAAAGCCGGCTTTATAATTTAGCCAGCCGTAACGCAATATGGCCTCATAGCAGGTGCTGTCTTTTAACTCCTTCATGCTGCGCAATGCACCAATAAAATCATTGTTTTTCTCAAAATCGATGCTCTTATTAAACGTCGCCACCATGTTGTCAACTTGCGCATACATGCTTGTTCCTGCTAACATGAGAAGAAACAATTTGAATTGATTTGCTTTTAGCATTGTGTATTGTGGTATTTAAAATGATGTTGTAAGATAATAAATAGCCTTGAAAAATGACAAGGTTTGGCATGAAATCGGTTAGGTTTTTGTTTTATGCGGTTAATTTGGCCCCATCTGTGATTTAATCTGCACCCGGTATACAATTAATAATTTGAGGATCGTTTTCCAATTTTTTAATCACCCGCAATTTTTTGTGTTTTAATCCCTTGTAATTTTTATTGTAAAACACCGCCCTAAACACCCGGTTGGTTTCGCTGATCTCTCCTTGCTTGAGCGGGCCCTTGGCCGACATGGGATTCACATATTGCCAAACAATGTTCTTTTTTTCATCCAATTCAAAAAAACGTCCTGATGCACCTTGGCAAATAAACACATGACCCATATCAAGCATTTGGGCGTTGGATACATTTTTCGAATAAAAATATTGCTCGGTGGTATCACAATAGCGCCACTCAGGCTCCAATGCCGGCTCCAAAACATAAGCATTGTTGGCATTTTTTTTTGGCGCCAATATCTCCACGCTCGAATACAATTTACCAGCGCGTGTATTGCCGTTGTTAAACACCAAAATGTGTTGAGCGTGTGAGTGACTCTCATTAATCCAAACCGGACTGTGTTGTGAAAACAATTTTTGCGGAATGGCAGTATATGGCAAATAAGAAATGGCATTGCCCCAACGGTAAATGATACCGGTATTTTCAGGCGTTATTTGTTTTCCTTTTGCAGGATGTTTCACAATAAAAAATTCGCTGAAATTGCGGTTGCTGATCAGTACTTCCTCATTTTGCGCATTGTAACTTACCGCATTAAAATGCAACCAGTCTTCATTTTTACTGGCCGCAAAATTTAAATTAATTTTGTCGGGATGATCAATTATCTTTCCATAATTGGGTAAGGCGGCATTAAAATCCTGCACCAAATTCTCCCACACATCCCAGTACCAAACAATTTGAGCCCCGTTTTTACCGCTAGGCTTTAACTCCACAATTTTTTCATTCCAAATATATTTGCCGAGTAATTCAGGATTACGTCCTTGTGCAATGGCCTCTGCTCTGCTTTTTTTCTCCCACAACAAAGCCAAAATGTTTCCGTTGGGCATTGGAAAAATATCATGGTGTAAACACTTCAGTGAATCAGATAACACAAACGACCACTTCAAATCATTGTTCCAATCATACAATTCAATTCTGCCGCCACCACTTACAAATGCCGTATTTGAATCGTTGGCAGTACGCAGCAAATCACCATTTGGCAACAAATACACCGATTGTCCGGGCTTGTATTGGCTGTGCCAAGCGTGCACCAGATCGCCACACTTATTAATTAAATAGGTATTGTGTGTTTCAAGCGGGGTGAACAAAACATAGCCGTTTAAATGTCCGAATGACTGTTCTACTAAGCCATACTTTTGTGCGCCTGCTTGAAAAACAAAGAGCAGAGAAAGAAATAAAAAAACTTTATTTAAACTAATATAACGCAAATGCCAATTACATTTTCATCAATTGCAATTCGTTGATGATGTTACTTGCACCACCCAATTTATCTACCACAAACAACAAATAACGCACATCCAAACAAATGGTGCGGTTTAATTCGCCATCAAAAGCAATTTTATGACTCAAAGCTTCGTAGTTACCGTCGAAAGCCAAACCTATTAATTCGCCTTTGGCATTTAACACCGGTGAACCCGAGTTGCCGCCGGTAATATCGTTGGTAGTAATAAACGACACTACCACATCATTGGCTTTTTTATCAATGTACTGACCGTAATCTTTTTTATTGATCAAATCTAATAATTTGGCAGGAATATCAAATTCATAATCACCTGGTTTGTATTTTTCCATCACGCCGTTTAATGTGCAAATTTCTTTGTATTTCACAGCATCGCGGGGCACATAAGATTTTACATTACCATACGAAACACGCATGGTAAAATTTGCATCAGGATAAATGGCCTGACCTTTTCTCATTTCCAAAACACCCTTTAAATATTTGTTGGCCAAAGCATAACTGTTACCGGTGTACTCAGTAAAGTATTTTGAAAAATTATTGTTGAAGTTATCCGAAAATATCTTAGCTGTTTTAAAAGCCAAATCCTTGTGCAATGCTGCAGTATCAGGTTTTGAAAGCAATGCCATCATATTGTCTTTGGTTAATAAGGCTGTTTTTTCAAACACTTCTTTCGCGAATTTTTGGTAAGTTTCGTTTTTATCCAATTCACCGTAATTTGTTTTTAGCATATTGTAAAAAACCGATGGTTGTTGGGTTGCATCAATATCTTGATTATACATTTTTAACACGATGGCCAAAATATTTTTATCAGATGCAATGTTTTCGCCTTTGTTAAAACGGTCGAAACTTGCGCTGGCAGTTGCAACCGCCTTGCTTATGTCTTCCGGTTTGGCATTGGCATTACTCCAAGCTGCATCCAAAGCTTTTAAACTTGATGCAAATGACATTAACGGTGAACCCATAATGCCTTCGTTTAAATACACACGGCCTTTGGCATATGGTCGCCATACCGATACCACCTTGTCAACATCAGTAAACAAATTATCATACTCAGGTTTTCCTTTGGCCCAAGCAACAAAAGCAGCTTCTTCTTTTTCCTTTTGTGCAATTACATTGTGTTTTAATAATTGTTTGGTTTCACCATCAAAAAACTT
>JBAXXZ010000027.1:0-10967 GCA_037127575.1 Bacteroidota bacterium
ACCTGATACCTTAATTTTAATACCTTCTGCTCCTAAACGCATGGTTGATGCCATCGACATTTTAGCAGCACGACGGAATGAAATACGGCCTTCAATTTGACGCGCAATACTGTCTGCTACTAAACGGGCGTCTAATTCCGGACGTTTAATCTCAAAAATATTGATTTGAATTTCTTTCTTCGTTAAAGCTTTCAATTCCTCTTTCAACTTATCAACTTCTTTACCGCCTTTACCGATAATAATACCCGGACGAGCAGTATTAATGGTGACAGTAACTAATTTTAAAGTTCTTTCAATAACAATTTTAGAAATGCTTCCTTTAGCCAAACGTGCTTTTAGATAGTTTCTGATTTTATCATCTTCAACAATCTTATCAGCATAGTTTCTTCCGCCAAACCAGTTAGAATCCCATCCTTTGATGATACCTAATCTTATACCTATTGGATTTACTTTTTGTCCCATTTCTTATTTAATGTTTTTAGTGTCTAATATTAAAGTTACATGATTGGTGCGCTTTCTGATGCGGTACCCACGGCCTTGAGGCGCTGTGCGTAATCGTTTTACCATTAAGGCACTGTCAACCATAATTTCTTTTACAAACAAAGTTCCTTCTTCGGCACGTACCTGGCTCTTTGCTTCATAATTGGCAATGGCTGATTTTAATAATTTTTCTAAACGGCCAGATGCTTCACGCGTGTTGAACTTTAATACGTTCAATGCATTGTAGGCATCCATGCCTCTAACTAAATCTGCCACTTGACGCATTTTGCGCGGAGAAGTTGGACAGTTATTTAATTTGGCAAAATAAGTGGTCTTATTTTCTTCTTTACGCTTTTCGGCTACTAATCTTTTTCTTTTTCCCATGGCTCTAATTATTTTTTATTGTGGCCAGCGTGACCTTTAAATACACGGGTTGGGGCAAACTCTCCTAATTTGTGACCAACCATATTTTCTGTTACGTAAACAGGAATAAACTTAGCTCCATTATGAACTGCAAAAGTGTGTCCTACAAATTCAGGTGGAATTGTTGAGCGTCGCGCCCAAGTTTTGATAGCGGATTTTTTACCGCTTTGATTCATTTTATCAACTTTACCTTCTAGGTTATAATCGATAAATGGTCCTTTTTTTAATGATCTTGCCATTTATTTTTTGTTTTAGTTTTGAAATCCCTCGGTGGTTGAGGCTTAGAAGCCAACACCGTGAAACCATTAAACGTGATTAATTAATTATTTCTTTCTTCTTTCAATAATGTGTTTGTTAGATGCTTTCGCTTTGTAACGTGTTTTGTATCCTTTTGCAGGAATACCTTTACGTGAGCGCGGATGACCACCTGAAGCACGACCTTCGCCACCACCCATTGGATGATCAACAGGATTCATTACAACCGGACGGGTACGCGGACGAACGCCTAACCATCTTGAACGACCGGCTTTACCAGAAATTTCAAGGTTGTGATCAGGATTAGAAACCGCACCAACAGTAGCTTTGCAAGTAATCAAAATCATGCGTACCTCCGACGATGGCATACGCAATACAGCATATTTACCTTCACGTGCAGATAATTGGGCATAAGAACCTGCACTGCGCGCTAATACCGCACCTTGACCAGGACGTAACTCGATGTTGTGAATGATGGTTCCTAAAGGAATTTCAGACAATAACAATGTGTTACCAACCTCAGGCGCTGCACCAACACCCGACATAACTTTTTGATCTACTTTTAAACCTTGAGGAGCAATAATGTAACGCTTCTCGCCATCTTTGTAATAAATTAATGCAATACGTGCCGAACGATTTGGATCGTATTCAATTGACTTTACAGTTCCTTCAATACCGTCTTTATCGCGTTTGAAGTCGATTGCACGAATAACTTTTTTATGCCCACCGCCAATGTAACGCATGGTCATTTTACCTGAGTCATTACGACCTCCTGAAGAATAATTGGTTTTAACAATTAAACTTTTTTCAGGTTTTGAAGCAGTGATTTCTTTAAAGTCAGAAGAAATCTTGAATCTCAAACTTGGCGTTAGCGGTCTATATTTTTTTAATCCCATTTTAAATACTTTTTAAATAATTAAATACTTGCGTAAAAATCAATTACTTCTCCTTGTTTCAAAGTAACAATTGCTCTTTTGCTGCGGTTTACACGACCAACAGCTACGCCTCTAGTAGTGTTACGGGTTTTTACTTTACCAACGTATTGTTGTGTATTAACAGTATCAACCTTCACTCCATACATTTTTTCTACAGCGGCTTTAATTTCTAATTTATTTGCCTCTTTTGCCACAACAAAGCCGTAACGGTTAAGTTTCTCAGCTTGTGCTGTCATTTTTTCTGTAATGATTGGCTTAATTAAAATTTCCATCTTACTTGTTTAAAATTGTTTCGATAACTTTTACTGAACTTTCTGATAAAATCAAATTCTCAGCATTCAGAATATCATAAGTATTTAAATCTGACGCTTATACCACTTTAGCACCTTGAATGTTACGAGACGACAAATACACATTTGTGTTATTATCACCCAATACCAATAAAGTCTTTTTATCGGCCATGTTAAGATTTTTCATCAAATCAACATAGTTCTTCGTTTTAGGTGCTTCAAAATGGAAGTCTTCTAAAACTGTAATGGCGTTGTCTTTTGCTTTATATGTTAAAGCAGATACACGTGCCAAAGATTTTACCTTTTTGTTTAATTTAAAAGAATAATCACGAGGACGAGGACCAAAAGCACGGCCACCACCTACAAATACAGGTGATTTCATTGAACCCGCACGGGCTCCACCGGTACCTTTTTGACGCTTTAATTTCTTCGTTGTACGTGCAATTTCTGCGCGCTCTTTAGATTTATGTGTTCCTTGACGTTGATTCGCTAAAAATTGCTTAACATCAAGATAAATACAATGATCGTTTGGTTCAACAGCAAATATTGAATCTGTTAATTCAACCTTCTTGGCCGTTTTTTTACCGCTTATGTTTAATACTTCTACTTGCATGACTATTTCTCAATTAAAACGTAAGACCCTTTAGCACCCGGAACCGATCCTTTTACAAGAATCAAATTTTTCTCAGGCATTACTTTAACTATTACCATGTTTTGAACCTTCTTACGGTTACCACCCATACGGCCGGCCATGCGCATACCCTTCATTACACGTGAAGGATCAGAAGATGCTCCCAATGAACCAGGCGCTCTTTCACGATCATGCTGACCGTGAGATTTATTCGCGTGACCTACACCGCTGAATCCATGACGTTTTACAACACCTTGAAAACCTTTACCCTTACTGGTTCCGACAACATCTACGAAATCGCCTTCTAAGAATAATTCTACAGTTAATACATCACCTAAATTTTTGCTTTCCTCGAAATGACGGAACTCCACTACTCTACGCTTAGGTGTTGTTTTTGCAATTGCAAAATGACCTTTCATGGCACTTGATGTGTGTTTTTCTTTTTTCTCATCAAATGACAATTGTAAAGCATTGTACCCGTCCTTTTCATTGGTTTTTACTTGCGTAACAACGCAAGGACCCGCTTCTATAACTGTGCATGGTAAATATTTACCATTGGCATCGAAGAAGCTCGTCATTCCTATTTTTTTACCAATTAATCCTGACATTTTATTTATTGTTTATTATTTATTTAATTATTCTATTTTTTCTAATCTCCCAAAGCTTTATGAAAAAGAGATCAATATTTCGGCTAACTCAACTAAACTTTAATCTCTACTTCTACTCCACTAGGCAATTCTAACTTCATTAAAGCATCAACAGTTTTTGAAGAAGAACTGTAAATGTCTAACAAACGCTTGTAATCACACAATTGGAATTGATCACGCGCTTTTTTGTTTACATGCGGTGATTTTAATACTGTAAAAATTCTTTTGTTAGTAGGTAAAGGAATTGGTCCGTTAACTACTGCTCCTGTAGCTTTTACAGTTTTTACGATTTTCTCTGCTGACTTGTCAACCAAGTTAAAATCGTAAGATTTTAGTTTTATTCTGATTCTTTGGCTCATATTAAAAGAACGTATTGGTTAGGTATTATATAAATTAAACTTTTTCTGCTTTTCCTTTTGCTTTTGAAATTACATCGGCTGCCACGTTAGCTGGCGCTTCGTTGTAATGACTAAATTCCATGGTTGAAGTAGCACGACCTGAAGTAAGTGTACGCAATTGTGTTACGTATCCAAACATTTCCGATAATGGCACTTTTGCCTTAATTACTTGTGAATTACCTTTGCTGTCCATGCCTTCAATTTGGCCACGACGACGGTTTAAGTCACCTACCACATCACCCATGTTTTGCTCCGGTGTTAAAACCTCCACTTTCATGATTGGCTCTAATAACGAAGGTTTACATTTAGGCACTGCTTCACGGTAAGCATTACGCGCACAAATCTCGAACGATAAAGCGTCCGAGTCAACCGCGTGGTAAGAACCATCAGTTAAAGTCACTTTCATGCCAACAAGCGGATAACCTGCTAATACACCATTATTTAACGAAGCTTTAAAGCCTTTTTCAACTGCTGGAATAAATTCGCGGGGAATGTTACCACCGGTAATTTCATTCACAAATTGTAAACCATTGGTTTTCGAAGTATCAAAATCTGCATCAACCGGTGCAATACTGAAACGGATGTCGGCAAATTTACCACGACCACCTGTTTGTTTTTTGTATACTTCACGGTGATCAACGCTTCCTGTAATCGACTCTTTGTAAGCCACTTGAGGTGAACCTTGGTTAACCTCTACTTTAAACTCACGCTTTAAACGATCAACAATAATTTCTAAGTGCAATTCTCCCATTCCTGAGATAATGGTTTGACCAGAATCTTCATCAGTTTTAACACGGAAGGTTGGATCTTCTTCAGCTAATTTGTTTAAGCCTACACCTAATCTATCTAAATCTCCTTGTGTTTTTGGTTCAATTGCAATTGCAATTACCGGCTCAGGGAAATTCATCGCCTCTAATACAATTGGGTGCTTTTCATCACACAAAGTATCACCGGTACGAATATCTTTAAATCCTACTGCTGCTCCAATATCACCTGCTTCAATAAATTCTACAGGATTTTGTTTGTTTGCATGCATTTGGAAAATACGTGAAATACGTTCTTTGTTACCTGAACGGGTATTTAATACATAAGAACCAGCGTCTAAACGACCAGCATAAGCACGGAAAAAACACAAACGACCAACAAATGGATCGGTTGCAATTTTAAAGGCCAAAGCTGTAAAAGGTTCTTTAACATCAGGTTTACGAGTAACTTCTTGTTCAGTATCAGGATTAATTCCTCTAATAACATCCTTGTCTAAAGGACAAGGCATTAATTCCATCACTAAATCCAACATGGTTTGTACACCTTTATTTTTAAAGGCCGAACCACATACCATTGGTACAATTTTATTGGCTACACAAGCTTTACGCAATGCGTCCAAAACTTCTCTTTCAGTGATGGTTTCAGGAGCATCAAAAAACTTCTCCATGATTTGGTCATCAAATTCAGCCACTGCTTCAAATAATTTTTCGCGGTATTCAGCTACTTCATCTAACATATCAGCAGGAATAGGCACTTCTTTAAAAGTCATGCCTTTATCTTCTTCATTCCAAACAATACCACGGTTGTTGATTAAATCAACCACCCCAATAAAATTTTCTTCAGCACCAATTGGTAATTGCAAAGGAACTGCATTACCACCTAAAATATCGCGGGTTTGTTTTACCACGTTTAAAAAATCGGCACCTTGACGGTCCATTTTATTAACAAAACCAATACGGGTTACATTGTAATTATCGGCTAAACGCCAGTTAGTTTCAGATTGTGGCTCAACACCATCAACCGCTGAAAATAAAAATACCAAACCATCTAACACACGTAACGAACGATTTACCTCAACGGTAAAGTCAACGTGACCCGGCGTATCAATGATGTTAATTTTGTAATTGTTATCGCGGTATTTCCAAAAACATGTGGTTGCTGCTGAAGTAATGGTAATACCACGCTCTTGTTCTTGTGCCATCCAATCCATTGTAGCAGCACCATCGTGCACTTCACCAATTTTATGGTTTACACCTGTATAATATAAAATACGCTCAGTACAGGTTGTTTTACCTGCATCAATGTGCGCAGCAATTCCAATATTTCTTGTATATCTTAAGTCCATTTCTTAATTAAAATCTAAAGTGTGAGAAGGCTTTGTTAGCTTCTGCCATTTTATGAATGTCTTCTTTCTTCTTAAAAGCTGCACCTTCTTCTTTAGCGGCTGAAACAATTTCCCCGGCTAATTTTTGAGCCATCGATTTTTCGTTACGCTTACGTGAGTAACCAATTAACCATTTCATGGCCATTGATACTTTACGATCAGGACGAATTTCTGATGGAATTTGGAAAGTTGAACCACCAACACGACGAGAACGCACTTCAACTTGAGGCGTTACGTTTGCTAAGGCTTTTTTCCATTGTTCCAAACCATCTTCATTGGTACGTTTTGCAACAATTGCAATCGCATCATGAAAAATAGTTGACGCGGTATTCTTTTTACCGTCGTACATCAAGTTGTTTAAAAAACGTGTTACCAATACATCGTTATAAATTGGATCGGGTAACAACACGCGTTTTTTTGCTCTGGCTTTTCTCATTGTATAAAATCTCTAATATATTTTTACTAATTATTTCTTTTTAGCTGGGGCCGCTGCTGCACCTGCTTTAGGACGTTTTGCACCGTACTTAGAACGTTGTTGTTTACGACCTTCAACACCTGCAGTGTCAAGGCTTCCGCGAACAATATGGTAACGTACACCCGGTAAATCCTTCACACGACCACCACGTACCAAAACGATTGAGTGTTCTTGTAAGTTGTGACCTTCACCCGGAATGTAGGCAATTACCTCTTGTTTGTTGGTTAAACGCACTTTTGCCACTTTACGCATGGCAGAGTTAGGTTTTTTAGGTGTTGTGGTATAAACCTTTGTACATACACCACGGCGTTGTGGACAAGAGTCCAAAGCGGCCGATTTACTTTTGTTGGTCGGTTTTGTACGACCTTTTCTTACTAATTGCGATATTGTAGGCATTGTAATCCTTTAGTTTACTTGATTTTATTGGTATTTCAGCTATTTTCCCTTTTACGGGACGGCAAAGATAGGAAAATAATTTTATCCAACAATCATTTTTGTTGATTAATTTGAATAATTATTTTCTTTTTTTTAAAATCGACGGGTTTTTTAGCAAAAATGCGGCTGTTTCAAGAAAAAAACTGCGCAGTTTTTAGAAAAATATTGGTTAATTTTTACGTGATTTTTTGAGTATAATTTGTCTTAAAATGATGCCGAAAATTGTCACTTTTTTGAAGAAAATTTATTTAAATTTTGAAAATAACCCTGCTTGTTTCGGGAAGTCAAAAAAAGTGTCGGCGTATTTGGCGATAATCCGCATTCATTTGTTACTTCCAATAATAATAAACAAATGTCTAATAATCAATTGATTATAATTTTCAAAAAAAAGCTTATGCCGAATTTTGGGTGAATAAAAGAAAATGAAATTGCAAAAATATTCACTAACTTTTTATCACTTCAATAAAACTAAGGTGATTTGATTTAAAAACCGCTAAGTTTTTGCTAAAGTTTAAAATGTTTTGAATTGTTTGGGCAGATGGTTCTGCTTTTTGAATTACGTCAAGAAGCTTGGCTTCTTTGTTGTTTTTTTCAGTAAAATCAAGGTTAGGAGTAAATGTTTTGGTCATAGGCAAGCTAAAAAATATTGGTTAGTTTATCTATTAACGGAACAAAAAGCAATTTATTGTAAGGTATGCTAAAATATTTACCGGGATCAAATTTTGGATTAAAAATGGCTAAAATTTTGAAGCTTTTAAATTCGCATCCAAGGTTTCATAAAACCAAAAACCCGCCTCTTTCGAAGCGGGCTTTGGCTCTCAAAAACTAAAAACCCGGCGAGGTTTTTAGTTACCCATAAACGACACGTCGTTAGTGGGAGTTTGTTG
Organism: Bacteroidota bacterium; assembly: GCA_037127575.1. Lineage (GTDB taxonomy): Bacteria > Bacteroidota > Bacteroidia > B-17B0 > Aurantibacillaceae > Aurantibacillus. The sequence goes on from JBAXXZ010000027.1 coordinate 8,006, forward strand.
TTCAGTTCTCGACTACGCTCGAACTGACATTGGACTTAACTATTTCTTGCCGTCCATTTTATCTTTTAAGTCGCTTAAAGCAGAGATATCACCAAGGGTTGTTTTTTCTTGGTTGTCTTTTACTTTTTTAACGGCTTTTTTGCTTTCTTCAAAATCAGCTTTTTTAGCAGCTTTTTCTGTTTTTCTTGCTTCTTCCTTCACTTCTTCGTGTAAACGAGCGTGAGAAACCACAATACGCTTAGCGTCTTTGCTAAATTCGATTACTTTGAAATCAGCTACTTCTTCAGCTTTTAAAGAACCACCATCGGCTTTGGCTAAGTGGCGAGCAGGACAGAAGCCTTCAACACCATAAGTTAATCCAATTAATGCACCTTTATCGTTCACTGAAGTAACAGTTCCTTTGTGGATTGAATCTAAAACAAACACAGTTTCGAAAACATCCCATGGATTTTCTTCGATTTGTTTGTGACCTAAGCTCAAACGACGGTTTTCGCCATCAATTTCAAGCACAGTTACATCCATCTTCTCACCTACTTTGCAGAATTCGCTAGGATGTTTGATTTTTTTGCTCCATGATAAATCAGAGATATGCACCAAACCATCAACACCTTCTTCTAACTCAACAAACACACCAAAATTGGTGAAATTGCGCACGGTACCGGTATGACGGGTGCCTTTAGCGTATTTCTCCATAATCATGTTCCAAGGATCAGGGGTTAATTGTTTCATGCCCAAGCTCATTTTACGCTCTTCACGATCTAAAGTCAATACAACCGCTTCAATTTCTTGACCGATTTTTACAAACTCTTGCGCGCTGCGTAAATGTTGGCTCCAGCTCATTTCACTTACGTGAACCAAACCTTCAACACCCGGTGCAATTTCGATAAATGCGCCGTAATCGTTGATCACAACTACTTTACCTTTAATTTTATCACCCACTTTAATTTCAGCATTTAATGCTTCCCAAGGGTGTGGCGTTAATTGTTTTAAACCTAAAGCGATGCGTTTTTTGTCGTCGTCGAATTCAAGAATTACCACTTGAATTTTTTCATCCAATTTCACAATTTCTTCAGGGTGGTTAATACGACCCCAAGATAAATCTGTAATGTGGATTAAGCCGTCAACACCACCTAAATCGATGAACACACCATAAGAAGTAATGTTTTTCACAGTACCTTCTAATACTTGTCCTTTTTCTAATTTAGAGATGATATCACGTTTTTGTGTTTCAATTTCAGCTTCAATTAGAGCTTTGTGCGAAACCACAACGTTTTTAAATTCGTTATTGATTTTAACCACTTTAAATTCCATGGTTTTACCAACATAAATGTCGTAATCACGGATAGGTTTTACATCAATTTGAGAGCCCGGTAAAAATGCTTCAATGCCGAAAACATCAACAATTAAACCACCTTTTGTGCGGCATTTTACAAAACCTTTAATGATTTCGTCATTTGCCAAGGCTTCATTAACACGGTCCCAGCTCTTACCGGCACGTGCTTTTTTGTGAGAAAGAACCAATTGACCATGTGTATCTTCAGCTTGATCGATAAACACTTCAATTTTGTCGCCCACTTTTAAATCAGGGTTATATCTGAATTCAGATAATGCAACAACGCCATCTGATTTATAACCGATGTTTACTACAACCTCGCGGTTATTTTTAGCAACCACTACACCTTCAATAATTTGAAGATCGGTTACTGTACTTAATTTTTGACCATACAACTCGTCGAATTTTAGTTTTTCTTCAACTGTGTAATTGTCCTGTTTTTTACCAATCGCACTCCAATCGAAATCGGGGTTACCTACTGTTTGGGCTTTATCCGCCATTTTTTAAATTAATTGTATCAATCTGAAATGGCCACATTGAGAAGTTAAACATTCATTTTCTAATCCATTTAAGCCAATTTTAAACGGGCTACAAATATAGAGAGAAATTGGGGATGTGAATGCGGGCCAATGATATTTTAAATCATTGTATAACAAGTCGTTGAGAATTTTAACATTGGGTTTTAACCACACAATTCAATATATACAGAGAGGGAAGCCTTAAAAAACTGAAAGATGGCATTGGCATAAACAGTTCGCCTAACAGGCAGATAATTCGTTGCTCATTTTTTTTACATATCTACATTTTGTAGCAATCACGCACTGCATTTATGAATACCTTTAAGCCTATGAATAGTAATTTGGATGCATCGGAAGAAAATTTAAATCCCACCGATAAAGACATTGAAAGGGCCTTAAGGCCTATTGAGTTTGATGATTTTAGCGGCCAGCAAAGTGTGGTGGATAATTTACGGGTGTTTGTAGCAGCAGCTAAACAAAGGCAAGAAGCTTTGGACCATGTGTTATTACACGGTCCTCCGGGATTGGGCAAAACCACATTGGCCCATATTATTTCGAACGATTTGGGTGTGAACTTAAAAGTAACTAGCGGGCCAGTTTTGGATAAACCGGGCGATTTAGCAGGTTTGCTTACCAATTTAGAGCCTTATGATGTTTTATTCATTGATGAAATTCATCGTTTAAGCCCAATTGTTGAAGAGTATTTATACTCTGCCATGGAAGATTATAAAATTGATATTATGATTGATAGTGGGCCGAATGCGCGCACTGTTCAAATAAAATTAAATCCATTTACTTTGGTTGGTGCAACCACACGCAGTGGCTTGCTAACAGCGCCACTCAGGGCTAGGTTTGGCATCAATAGCCGATTAAATTATTACGATTCGAAAGTGTTAACAGGCATTGTGCAGCGCAGTTCGGAAATTTTAAAAGTTGAAATAAAAGACGAAGCGGCTTACGAAATTGCCCGCAGGAGTCGCGGTACGCCTCGTATAGCCAATGCCCTACTCCGCCGCGTGCGTGATTTTGCGCAGATAAAAGGCGACGGAAAAATAGATATTGAAATGGCAACTTATTCGTTGAAGGCACTAAATGTTGACAAGAATGGTTT
>JBAXXZ010000028.1:0-10899 GCA_037127575.1 Bacteroidota bacterium
CGTGGTTTTTTGATGCTGCTAATTGGTTTGGGCGCTTTGCATACAGGCGTCACTTTTTTAAAAGAATCGGTACTGGTTGCCTTGATTTGTTTTGCGGCCTTTGTGCTTTTTGTGATACTGGCCAAAAAATTTTTAGAGCAGGTATTTTACCACGAATACCTCCTGTTAATGTCCAATGGTATTACTTTGTATTACAAAACATTTTTACAGGAAAAAGAAACATTTTTTGAAAAAGAAAACATCAAACAATTTGGCTTTGCCGGCCAAGTGCCTTACACCCACAATGCCATGCACAATCCTGTTTTCGATATCACCGGCCTTGAAGCCTCTGAAAAGGAGATGCAATATGTGATTGACAAAGGCACCCTTGAAATTGAAACCAATGATCTGAAACACCGCTTTGGCAAAAACATGGCTTCTTGGGATGCCGAAGAAATCATAGCACAAGTTGAACAATATTACGGCGCGGCATTTAAGCCACTCGAAAACTCGAACAACCATGATTAAACGCTACTTCATCGCCAGTTTGGCAATGTTCTTCATTTGTTCAACCATCCTTAAAGGTCAATCATCTGGCAACATCAGCGAACGCTGCAAACAAGTGATTGACAGTACTTACACCGCTTTGATTAAAAAATACAAAGTGGTGGGCGCCAGTATTGCCATTGTGGATAAAGGACAAATTGTATATTCTAACGGTTATGGGTATGCCGACCGTGAGAAAAAAATATTGGCAGGTAACAAAACCATTTACCGCATCGGTTCTTGCAGTAAATCATTCACATCTTTGTCCATTTTACAGTTGCAGGAAAAAGGCCTGCTCGACATCAACCATTCGGTTAAGGAATACCTTCCTGAACTCAATATCAACAGCCAATTTAACGACCACAACGATATTTTTATCAAGGACATGCTTTGCCATGTATCGGGCTTACCCTGCGATATCAGCAACGGATTTTTTTGCGACTCGCCACCCAACATCGGTTGGGAAATTCAAGCCCTGAACAAAGAAACCACCATTTTACCGAAACGATACAAACATGCCTATTCGAATGTGGCCTTTGGTTTATTGGGTGAAGTAATTGCACGTAAAAGTTACGGCTCATATGGCGATTATTTGCAACAACATGTTTTTCTTCCTTTAAAAATGGAATCAAGTTTTGTAAAGTATGAAGCCAAATGGGATGAAGATTTTTCAAAAGCTTATGTGAACAATAAAAAAATCAAAGAACCACTTATTCGTGATGCCGCGGCAGGATTGGTGCACAGCAATGTACTCGATATGTCGAATTACATCATGATGTATTTAAACCGTGGGGCTTTTGATGGCACAAACATTTTAACGCCAGACCATATTGCTGAAATGGAAAAAAACCAATTAAGCGATGTGTACCTAAGCAATGGCGAATCGTGGGGTTTTGGTTTGTACAGTAAAAAATTATACAGCAAACAAAACAACGACAGTGTGCCGGTTACCTTAATTGGGCATGGCGGCGATACCTATGCCTTTCATGCTGATTTTGCTTATATCCCCGAATTAAATGTGGGCGCCGTAATTTTAACCAATACCGATAATGGCGCTCGCATGAACAGTGCTTCGCGCTTGTTAAAGATTTATATGAAACAGGCTTTTCAAAAAACACTCAATCTTAATTTTGTTGATAGCGTGGCAATTGCCGAATGCAAAAAAAACGATGTCAAGTGCCTGGATGACGAAAAATTAGGCACCTATAATTTAAACCACTTTTTAATTGAAGTGAACAATGCCGATCAGTTTAAATTTAAACAAGGACCGGCCACATTGCTTTGCACACGCAAAAAAGGCGATAGTGCTTCTTATTTGGTAAAAATCAGAATATTCGGTTTTATCCCGATTCATTTTCAAGGTCCTGAACTTAAATTTGTAAAAAAGGATGGAGATGTTTTCATTAAAACCTACAACATACATAACAAGGAAGAAGAATACATTGGTGCAAAAAACAAAACAAACATAAATCCCAACACCTGGCAAAATGCGCTTGGAAATTATGTAATAAGTGGCGATCAATTTTCCTGCACCAATTGTCCGTACATGAACAGCAGTGGGTTAAAAATGCAATTAAAAATAAAGAACAATTGTTTGGTGCTGCAAACCAAGGGCAAAACAAGCGACATGAACAATGTCAGTTATTTAAATATTCTATCCGACAAGCTTGCGGTGAGCGGTGGTATAAACCGCGGTGATGGCGAAGCGGTGCACATCTTAAAAAACGGAAACATTCACTACAGTGGTTTTGAGTTTAAGAAATTGCCTTAATGCATCGTTGTATTATTAATTTCAAAAATTTTTTTAAATTTAATAATTAGTACCTCAAAATGAGTGTTATTACTTGGGCGCCCGAGCGGGCTGTTTCAGGCTTCGCTGGCGCTCCGGCTTTTTTGAGGCGACAAAAGAGGCCTCGCCTCAAAAAGAGCTAAACCTTACACATCCCTGGCGCTAAATCACGAATTTTTAAAATTTTCATTTTTCAGAAAATTTTAAATCTCTACTATTAATGATACGCCGGAAATGCTTTCATTTTAAAGAATATGCGGTAAATTAGTTTATTCTACTTTGGTTCTAAACTCAATATTCATGAGGCTTCTCGATTATTTGAGGTTCGACTAATTATCCGCCTGCCTTTTTTACCTTATAACCTTCTTTACTTAATATGTTAATGATGGCCTCGCGCTTGTCACCTTGAATTAATATATCACCGTCCTTGGCATTCCCACCAACGCCACACTTCTGCTTTAACACTTTGGCTAAATCGTTTAAATCAGTATCCTTACCAATAAAGCCTGTCACCCTACTTAGCAACTTACCGCCGCCCAATCGGTCCAAATAAACTTTTAAATTTTGTTGTGCCGGAGCCAAAGTATCGTGTTCATATTTCTCCTCGGCATCATATTTAAACTCTGGATTGGTTGAGTACACCACATTCAATCGGTTTTTATCTTTTTTACTCATGTAGCAACAATTTATTTATGCGCAGAAATACTTGATAAAAATATTTTTCTCTGCATGTGTATTTTAGTCAAAAGTATAATTTTAAGGCATATTTCGAAACAATGATACATTATACTTTTTACCAAAAAAATCCTGCTTCCCATTACATCTATATCGATATGCTGGTAAATGATCTCCAAGAAGATACTGTGCAATTGCAATTACCTGCTTGGCGCCCGGGCCGATACGAGTTAGGCAATTTTGCCAAAAACATCAAACGTTTGGATGTGTGGAATGATAAAGGCGAAGTCTTGCCTTATCAAAAATTATCGAAAGATTTATGGGAAGTACAAAGCCTTGGCAACAAAAGCATCAAAATTACTTACAGTTATTATGCCGCCGAACTCAATGCCGGCGCCTGTTATGCCGATGAGCAGCAACTATATGTAAACCCTGTTCATACTTGTTTAAGTTTACTTGGACGTGAAAACGAAAGCCACCAAATACAATTAAATATTCCGAGTAACTACAAAATTGCCAGTTCATTAAAACAACAAAATCAATTATTAATTGCCGAAGATTTCGAAGAACTGGTTGATTCGCCTTTTATGGCTTCACCTGCACTGCAAAGCGATTATTACGAAGTAAACAACATCAAATTTTGGCTACATTTTATTGGCGAATGCCAGCCCGATTGGGACAAGTTCAAAAAAGATTTTTCGGCTTTTACAACTCAGCAAATAAAATTTTGGGGCGATTTTCCTTACGATGAATTTCACTTTTTGTTTCAAGTATTGCCTGTAAAATTTTACCACGGCGTGGAACATAAAAAATCCACCGTTATTGCCATTGGTCCGGGTTACCAACTCAACCATGGCGAAACCTACGAATCGGTGCTTGGCGTAAGTTGTCATGAATTGTTCCACGTGTGGAACATCAAAACCATTCGTCCTGTTGAAATGATGCCCTACAATTACACCAAAGAAAATTATGCCCGCACAGGCTATGTGTACGAAGGCTTTACCACTTATTACGGTGATAAATTATTGTTGAGCAGCACTGTGTTTAATGAGCAAGATTATTTTTTAACCCTCAACGAACGATTACAAAAACACTTTCACAATTACGGGCGTTACAATTTAAGTGTGGCCCAGAGCAGCTGGGATACTTGGCTGGATGGTTATGTGCCCGGTGCGCCTTACCGTAAAACCAACATATACGACGAAGGCAATTTAATTGCTTTGATATTGGATGCAAAAATTTTAGAAGCCACACAAAACAAAAAAAGCTTAAAGGATGTTTGCCAATTGTTGTATGCACGTTTTGGCAAAACAGCCAAGGGTTATACTGAACGCGATATTATGGATTGCTTGCATGAGGCATCAGGAATAAACATGGAAGATTTTTTTAAGCAGTATGTTTACGAAGCCGCCGATTATGAAGTGCCCTTAAACGAAGCCTTTAATTATTTGGGATTAAGCCTTGTTAAAAATCCTTCAACCCATATAAATGAAAATAATTTCGGTTTCAAATTCATCGATAACCTTGGCTTCGCGAAAATCGCTTTGGTAGCCCCCTACTCACCTGCATGGAAAGCAGGCTTGTTTCAAGGCGACGACATCATTGCAGTTAACGGTCATTTAATTCGTAATAATTTACAACACTGGTTAACTTATTATCAAAACAACGAAAGCATTGAATTAACTGTAAACAAAGCCGAATTGTTGCAAACCATTCAACTCAAAAAAGACAGCAAAAATCAAACTTACTTTTTTAATCCGCTTGTAAAAATAAATGCCGAGGCCAGTGCCGAACAAAATGCTAATTTTAATGCTTGGAAAAATTCTTAAAAAATGATGAAATCAAAAATCTTATTAAGCCTTCTTGCATTATCATCTTTATTCGTGATGCGCTGCGGTTCAGGTAAAAATGAAAAGAACGATGCTGAATTAACTGTGCCCGTTGAATTAAAGGACTCTGCCGTATTGCAAGCTGATGAAGCCGGTGCCTTAGATAAACTAAACAGCGTAATCGACAGCTCAAAAAAGTAAAACAAATAAATCAGTTTTTTGCCTTTCATCCTTTCTTTTTAACACATTAGAGCCTGTTTAAGTTTTATATTTTAGAATTGTTATAACGTTTTTTTAGGCGAAACGAGGCAATTTTTGCAGTCGAAATCGGGTATATTCGGCGAAAAAATTAACGAAGTTGCAGCCAAAAAAACGTATAACAAAATAATTAGATAAAATTTAAACAGGCTCCTAGCTTTTAATGGATATTATTGCCATTTTTACCTATCAAAAATTATCAAATGGAAACAAGTGAACCAATCAACAACGAATTTGTTCCGGCCGAAGGACGCCCACAATTTTTATCGGTACTATGTATTCTAACCTGGATTTGCGCAGGCCTCATGTTTCTTTCAACCGCATGGAGCGTGTTTTTCCAGCCCAGCCAAGAAGAAATGTATACGCGAATCGATGAAATGCGTAAAATTAGTCCTGAAGGTGCTGACCAGTTGGAAGCAGCATACGAAAGCCAAACACCATTGTCAAAAGGCATGAGTACCGCCTTGAGTTTAGTTGGTTTAGGACTGACTGTTTTTGGTACCATGCAAATGTGGAACTTAAAACGCGGTGGTTTTAAATTTTATTTGGCCGGCGAGTTGGTGCCTTATTTGGGGTTTATTTTTACCGGCACTGAAGGCCTTGGTGCCATGGGTGCCATGAGCGGCATGAGTGCAGGCACCATAGCGGCCATTGCCATTTCGGTGATGCTGATATTCGACGGCATTTTTATTGGCATGTATGCTGCCAACTTAAAACACATGAACAATTAATCACCAATTTGTTTCTATTTTTCTTTTTGATTCTTAATTAATTATTGCGGCATTTATGGCTGAATCGAAATACCCCAAGGGTTTATTTTTTTTAGTGTTTACTGAGTTTTGGGAAAGATTCGGTTATTATTTGATGATTGGTATTTTCACCTTGTACATGACGGCCGAAGTGGCCGAAGGTGGATTTGGCTGGAGCAATGCCGATGCAGCAGATATTTACGGCACCTTTATTGCCGTGGCCTATTTAACACCATTTATGGGCGGACTCTTAGCCGATTTAAAACTGGGTTACCGATTTAGCATCACCCTGGGCGGTATTTTAATGGGTATTGGTTATTGTATGTTGGCCATTCCCGAAAAATGGGCCTTTTACACGGCACTAACGGTAATGGTTGTTGGTAACGGGTTTTTTAAACCCAATATTTCAACCCTACTTGGTAATTTGTTTAATGACGAACGTTACCGCCACAAAAAAGATACAGGCTACAACATTTTTTACATGGGCATTAATGTGGGGGCTTTTGTTTGCAATTTTATTGCGGCCATTATGCGCAACAAAATTGGATGGCATGGTGCTTTTTTAAGTGCCGGCATTGGTATGTTCATTGGGGTGATCACCTTTTGGATAGGAATGAAACATTACAAACATGTGGATGTGCGACGCGAACCAAAACCCGAGGACAAACCTTTCCTAATGCAGTTTGCGCGTATTTTGCTCATGGGCGTAGGCTTTGCAGGCATTGGTTGGTTTGTTCCCGATAACATCATGGGCAGCAACAGCACCGATGCCTTTTTTATGTTTTGTATTCCCGTGATTTATTTTTTCGCCAGCATTTATTACAAAGCCAATGCAGAAGAAAAAAAACCTTTGGGCACCATGTTCACCATTTTTATTATCGTGATTTTGTTTTGGGCCATCTTTAAACAAAATGGCACCGCCCTCACCACCTATGCCAAATACTACACACACCGCGAAAGTCCAACACAAATTGAACAAAGCGCCAAAAACCTTGGTTTTTTAGAAAGTGTAAAAGCCGAAAATTCTGAAACCTTTCAACTCGATGAACAATTCAGAAAAATAAAGGATGAAAAAGGCGAAGCCGTAAAATGCATGGATTACCCTCCCTATTACAAAAATTTAGATGCCGATAAATTTCCAGCAAAGGGCGAATCCTTAAATTTATTCAATACCGAAATTTTTCAATCGGTGAACCCTTTCTTTGTGGTGATCTTAACGCCTTTAGTAATTGCATTTTTTGCCTTCATGCGCAGCCGCAAAAAAGAACCAAGCACCGCCACCAAAATTGCCTATGGCCTTTTGGTAAGCGCCTTGTCGGTATTGGTAATGGTGGCAGCCGTTTATGCATCAGGCAATGGCATGCACAAATCGAGTGCTTGGTGGCTCATTGGCAGTTACGGTGTAGTCACAATCGGCGAGTTGTTGTTAAGCCCAATGGGATTATCAATGGTATCGAAATTATCACCTGTGCGTTTAACCGCATTAATGTTTGGTGGTTGGAGTTTGGCCACTTCCATTGGCAATAAACTGAGTGGGGTGTTGGCAAAAAATTGGGACAAGTTTGATAACAAAGCCAATTATTTTTGGTGCAATTTCGCCTTATTAATGTTTGCTTTCATCATCATGATGCTGTTGCTTAAAAAACTCAACCGTGTTTTTAATGAAGGCAAATATTGAAGTTGTCAATTAAGCGGCATGAAATAATAAAGCCTACTGAAAATTTATCGTCTCGCTCACCCTTACATCACAAAAAAAGAGATTGTTATTATTTTCCGAAACCAATATTTGTATTATTGGTTTGTTCAATCACATTGTCCTTGAGTGTATAAAAATCAGGCTTAATGCTGCGGCGTTGTGCGATGTATTGCGTGTAGTGTTCGTCGTATTTTGTGCGGCTATGCATTACTTCGGAGTAATTACCGTTAAGGGCCATGAGTAATTCGCAGGCTTCGCGTACAGCAAAACGGGCCCCACTGTAAGCTGTAGCGTAATCCACTAAATGCGCATCTTTACAATATTCAAAAAAAAGCGGGTTCGATTTTTGATTCACTAAAATGCGTAAACCACAAACCTCAGCAATGGGTAAATCCAATACATCATCAAAAAAATAGGCAATCTCGTGTGGGTGTAAGTGTTCTTTTTCGCAAATTTTTTCGAGGGCCAATTTTTTGTTGGCGATTTTATAAAAGGAATAATTAAAACATTCGCGTTCGCTAAAATAAAAGGCCGTTTCGTTTTTTTCGCCACTGATAATGGCGGTGATGGGCATTTGTTTTTTTCGTAAAAAATATGAGTAACGCAGCAAATTGGTGCCCATACTATCTACTTCCGAAAAATTACTGCTGCCACCTGCGTCTTTACGGCCATCATTAAACACACCATCCCAATCAAACACAAATGCTTTGATGTGTTTTAATTTGTCTTGCATGCGATCAATGGGGGTTACAAATGTGCCACCCAACTCAATATATATGTTTTTTAAATCTATCATAAAAAAAGCCCAATAAGGGCTTTAAATGGTTTATGATTTTAAATCCTGTATATCTAACATGCCAACAGGCTTACCGCCATCGGTTACCACAATGGTATCCACACTTGTTTTCTTAAACAATAAGTTGGCATCATTTAATAATACATTGCCATCAATGGTAATTGGTTCGCGATAGTCGAGGTCGCTTAACTTTTTGTTTAAAATATCGCGGCCTTTGTCCATTAATAATTTACGTAACGAACCATCTGTAAACACACCTTTAATTGAACCATCTTTGCGCAATACTGTGATTGCACCAAAATTGTATTCTGTTAATTTAATGATGGCATCAGTAATGTTGGTGTCTTCACTCACAATGGGATTAACACCATTAATGGCTTCTTTCACTTTTACCATCATAAGGCGGGTATCCATAATAAATTGGTCGGTGCCTACGGTGGTGAAATTATTTTCGGTTAATTGTTTTAATACTTTAAGCGGTACGGTGATGGTGTGCACGCCAAGGTTGATGGCGTTGCGAACGTGTTCGGCGTGGCGAACAGATGAGAACATGATTTTGGTATCGTAGCCATATAAATCAACGGCGTCGATGCATTGTTCAACCAAAGCAAGAGCATCGTGGCCTTGGTCTTGCAAACGCCCAACCAAAGGACAAACATAAGTAGCGCCGGCTTGCATGGCCATGTAAGCCTGTTGCAAGGTGTACACCAAATGTACGTTTACTAAATAACCTTTATCGCGAAGCACTTTACAGGCACGAACGCCTTCAAGTGATACCGGAATTTTAAACACTGTTTTTTTAGGATCTAAACCCAAAGCCAATTGGCGTTCAGCTTCGGCCAACACTTCTTCTGCAGTATTTCCCAAGGCTTCAATTTGAAGCACCGGCACTATTTTACTCAACTTCACAATCATGGCATCAATATCCATAATGCCTTCTTTTTGCATAAAAGTTGGCGTGGTGGTAAGGCCGTTTAAGAAGCCCAATTTAAAACCTTCTTCAATTTCTTTTAAATTGGCTGAGTCTAAGTATAATTCCATATTATTTGCGTTATTGAATGTAAAGAAACGTAAAAAATTTGAAATAAATAATTGTTGTTTTGCTGTTTGTTTTTATAATTTATCACTAAAGTTATTTAGGATGTAGAGGCGTTGATTAATTAGGATTAGGGCGCCGAACAGGCCATCACTGCAGCCTCGCTTGCGGCTTAAAGTATGTTTAGGCTTGCGGTGGCTTCCTTTGGTCGCCTCCTCAACCAAAACATGCTATTTAAGCCGCTGCGCGCGGGCTTTTGTTCTGTCCTTGGCGCTGCTTATAATTTAAACATGTCATTATCTTCAGAATTTTTAAATGCCCTTTTGCTTATAAAGACAAAAGACATGTTCTTAATTTTTCTTAGTCAAAATTTTACAAGGCCAATAAAACGGGTGTCACGCCGAGTGATGCAGCAAGGCTTGCGCGCGGCGCATTGTATCGAGGCGGTGTAGTGAGAGGAACGAGGGAATACTTGTGGTGATTGGATTTGCACCGTCTCGATACGCTCCTTGGGTCGCTACTCGCCGTGACATCTAAACAGCGTGAATTTGAGTGAAGCTGAAAGGCATTAAAAAAATTACCAAGGGCATATTTGCTTCAGGGGGCACGCCCAAATAAAATGGAAAGAAATACCACTAATTATTTTTGAACAATACGCGGAAAATCGGAATGGCCGTAAGAATAATGAGTGCGATAAAAATATAGCCCATGTAATTGGTGATGCCCGGAAAAATGCCAACTAAAAAATAACCAATGCCGCTAAGACTAATGATCCATGCAAATGCGCCAATGAAGTTAAAAAAACTGAAGCGTAAAAAATCGACTTTAATCACACCAGCAATGATGGGGGCGAAGGTGCGCACAATGGGTAAAAAACGGGCAAGGATGAGGGTATTATTGCCGCCATATTTTTGGTAATAGTGTTTGGTGAGTTCGAGGTGTTTTTGTTTAAAAAGTAAACTGTCTTTTTTGCTGTATAATTTTTCGCCGGCGCGAAATCCAAACCAGTAGCCGAAAGTATTGCCAATAAAGGCGGCGGAGATCATGAGTGAAACAAGCACAAAATAGTTGACCTGCATGAGTTCGGGTTTGGCTCTGCATAAAATGCCTGCCAACAAAATGAGGTTATCGCCGGGGAGAAAAAAACCAACAAACAAACCTGTTTCGGCAAAGATCACAAACAAGAGCAATCCCAAGCCGCCAAATTGAATGACGCTGTTGGGATCGGTAAGTTGTTTGAGGAAGTCGAACATATTGGGTGCTAAATTACAAAATAAAAAGTGTGTCGTGTGGCTTAACTCCCCCTTCATCAAGCTTAGGGCAGGCAAATCGACCACCATTCGTTAAACTCTTTGCAAGCTGTTCGACATCACCATTCAATTACCCGAGATATAAGTTAAACGATGCGTTTTGATGTATAGAACTGAATTCTAGTTACTTGACTCTATACAATTCCTAAGTTCGAACAAAAGCCCTTGCAACTATGATTTGGTTCATGTTTAATTTGGACAATTAAGGGCGGCTATTTGAATTAAGACAGGCGCTT
>JBAXXZ010000029.1:0-10762 GCA_037127575.1 Bacteroidota bacterium
TGCCACAACCATTAGAGGTATTTATTTAAATACAGCAGGTGGTGCGAATATGACTGTCAATAACAATACCATAACTATAAAAGACGCTGGTACAACAACTCAGGTGTCGGGTATTGAAGCGGTTTCAGGTGGTGCTCCTAATAATAACACGATCACAATTGCAAATAATTTAATTGCAAATTGTACACGAACAGCAGCAACTTCAGGTACCTATTATGGTATTTGGAACAGTAATCCTGCAGCCAATTTATTAATTACTGGTAATACCATCACCAATAATTCAACCAACGCCACGAGCGGTTCATATTGGAACATTTATAATAATGCTGCAATTACAGGTTCTCTAACAATTGCCAATAATGTTATTAGTGGTATTAGTTTTTCTGCTACATCAACTTCAAACACAAATTATAATATTTATAACACAAGTGCCGGAGCTACTGCCACAATCAACATATCAGGAAATTCTATTTCAAACTTTAATTGGGGGGCAACAGGCTTAACAGGTATTTGGGGTGGGATTTATACTTCAGCCATTGGGGCTATCGAAACCATTCAGAATAATATTATTTCTAATATTAACATCAAATCAAGTACCACCATTTACCTTTATTATTGCTCAAATACCACTCCGGTTAAAACCTTTAGCGGCAATTCAGGCACAAACATTACTCGAAATTACAGTGCTGGTGCCGGTACAACCTATTTTGTTTACAACCTAGGAGCAAGCACAGCTTCTCAATTACACAACGTATACAATAATACTTTTGATACATATAATAACACAAACAATACGGCAGCTGTTTATGGTTTCTATTGGTATTATGGTGCCATCACAACCAATTTCTATAGCAACATGTTAACCAATGTAACGTGTACTGCTGCTACAGGTGCGTTTTATGGGATATATGGACCATATTATGCAGTTACGCCAACCTATTACAATAACACTATTTCAAATATTTACTGGGGTACTGCCGGTACCATTTATGGTTGGTACTATTATGGTTATTATAATACAAATGGTAATGTGTATAACAATACTTGGTCAAATATTAATGGTGGAGCAACAATCTATGGTATTTACTATTATATACCTGGAGGATTAAATGCAGGAACCCATAATTTGTTCAGGAATAAAATTACTGATTTAAACACATCGTCAACAACAGGCATTGTTTATGGAATTTATTCTTATGGTTTGTACGCAAATCAAACCCATAATATATACAATAACTTAATTGGTAATTTAACCGCAAGTTTATCAACGAATGCAAATGCTGTTAGTGGTATCTATATTTCGCAAAGTTCTCAAGACAATCTTAATATTTCATACAATACAATTAATTTATCGGGAACAAGTAGTGGATTGGGTTTTGGAAGTTCGGGTATATATGGCTCAACGACTTATAGCTACAATTTAAGGAATAATATTATTGTTAATAATCAAGTGCCAACTGGTGCAGGTGTATGCGCGGCACATAAGCGCAGTTCAACTACAATAGGAACCTATCTTGCTAACTCCAATAACAACTTGCTATACGCAGGCACACCTTCACCTTCAACACCAATCTATTATGATGGAACAACAAGTTATTCAACAATTGCAGCTTATAAAACATATTTAAGCAGCACTGGTCAGGAGTCTTTGTCAGTTACCGAAAATCCAACTTTTGTTACAACTGTAGGAACTTCATCCAACTTTTTAAATATCAATACAACTTCGCCTACACTTATTGAGTCTGCGGCAGCAAATATCTCAGGTATTACAACTGATTATGCCGGAAATCCTCGAAACTTTTTAACCCCTGACATAGGTGCATGGGAAGGAAACTATACACAGTACCCTTGTGCAGGTGCGCCAACTAGCAATACCATTGGTTTAACAACAACGGTGATGTGTCCTAATGGAAATGTAACCTATGGTTTAAGTCAATCCTATTCTGTGAGTTACAACTATTTATGGCAAGCCTCTGCAACAGGCAGTACCTCCGGTTTTACTTCAATCCCTAGTGGTACGATGTCTTCAGGAACTTATTCAAGTGTGCCTGCCGACAGATGGATACAATGTGTTATCACTTGTACCAGTTCTTCCAGCAGTATAACATTAAATCCTGTTTTCGTTTCTGCAGGAGGCCCAACTGTTTCTCCAAATACATTAGCCAGTTCAACTTTGGTATGTTGGCCGGGTGCTAGTATAATGTCGTTATCAAATGCTTATGGGCCTTTAAATCCGGCTTACCAATGGTTCTCGTCAACTGCCTCAAGCAGTGGACCGTTTACTGCAGTTTCAAACGCAACAAATAACACTTATGCTGCCAGTACTTTAACGCAGTCAGTTTGGTATAAATGTAATGTTACTTGTCCTTTGGCGCCAAGTGCCAGTGTGGCATCAATACCGCTTCAAGTAAGCGTGAACAGTAATTCAACTGCTTCCACTTATTCTGAAAGTTTTGAAGGAATTACAGCGGCAAATACTTTACCAAATTGTTCTTGGAATTGGTCAAATGGTCCAGCTATTTGCCAAACATTTATTGGTGCTGCTGGAACATATAATAGGTTTGCAAGAACAGGCAATAACTATGCTTCATTTAGATATGGCACTAATGTTGCCGGTGACTACTATTATACTAGTCCTTATTATTTAACAGCGGGACAAGCTTATTCAGTATCGGCATGGTATATTACGGATGGTTTAGCAGGATGGTCTGAATTCAGTTTATTATACGGACAAAGCCAATCATCAAGTGGGTTAACTAACATTGCATCCGCTACTGGCGCTTTAACCAATACAACTTATTCTTTGGTGGGAAGTAGTTTTACCCCAACTGCAAGCGGTTATTTTTATTTTGCCGTTAAATGTGTTGGAACAAGTGCGCCTTGGTACTTAACCTATGATGATTTATTAATTCAACCACTCGTTCCATGCACTGGCGCGCCAAGTGCAGGAAATGCAGTGGCTGCACTTACTGCTGTTTGTCCTAGTGTGGCTACAACTTTATCTCTTTCAAGTCAAAGTACCTATACAAATATTGGTTTAAGTTACCAATGGTTGGCTTCTACTACTAATTCAACATCCGGTTACGCACCAATTTCAAATGCAACTGTTAATACATTAAATACAGGAACAATTAGTTCAACAACTTGGTATCAGTGTGCCATTACATGTTCAAATTCCGGATTAACAACCACATTAAATACAGCCCAAGTAACAGTTGGTGTACCAAATAATTTGTTAACAGTTTTAAGTAGTACAAATTCATGTATTCTTCAAAACGTTGGTTTGTCATTAAGTTCGTCTCCTTCTGGTTATTCTTATCAGTGGCAAGCTTCTACAACCGGCTCTACAACTGGTTATGCAAATTTAACCGGTTCAACTCTCGCTACAGCTACTAGCACGGGTATCACTGCAAATACTTGGTTTCAAAATGTTTTAACTTGTACAGCAAATACAAGTTTCAGTGCAGTGAGTTTGCCTGCACAAATGTTTTCTGTAACACCTGTAACCTATGCCCCTGTGCCATTTATCGAGAATTTTGATAATACTTGGTCAAATAGATGTGATTTGCGCAACGTACTTGTGTTTAATTATTGGGACGGCACGCCAACTACAGGGAATACTTCTTGGAGAAGACAAGATGATTACATTGCCGGCGCGTGGTCTGGTAACAGTGGAGCAATCACACCTTTAACCGGTGCAGGTTGCGCCAGATTTCATAGTTACGACGCAACAAGTGGAACAAGCGGCAGTATGCTTCTTTACTTGAACATGACAAACGCCTCTCCTAATTATTCCTTATCCTTTTATTACATTAATACATCAGGAACAGATGTGCTTAATGTAAATTTTTCTACCAATGGTGGATCCACATATTCAACATTGGCAACATATAGTGTTTCCGGTGCTTGGGCAAAACAAATTATTAATCTAGGCGCTGTTAATTCATCCAGTTGCATACTCAGTTTTTCAGCTACTAGCGATTATGGAGTTACTGATATTGGCATCGATAGTTTAGAAGTAAAAACTTGTCCAAATCCAATTGTCACTGCTTCATCTTCAAGTGTTTGTCCTGGCGCTCCAGCTATTTTATCGGCAAGTGGTGCCAATGCCTTCACATGGTTTAATGCTGCCACAGGTTCAACAGTAGGGGTTACACCAACCGCAAGCACAGTTTATTCAGTAAGCGGTTCAAATGGTTTGTGTGCTGTTTCACGCACCGTTCAAGTTAATACTTATTCTGTACCAATTATTTCGATAGCAAATAGCGGTTCAGCTTGTGTGGGAACCAATGCCTCCTTAACAGCGAGTGGTGCCACCACATATTCTTGGAGTAACGGTTTGTCAGGTGCAACCATTACGCCTTCCATTACGTCAAATACATCTTACAGTGTGCTTGGTACCAGTGCTGTTGGTTGTACTGCCAGTGCAAATAGCTCTGTTGCGGTTAGGACAAATTCAACTATTTCTGCATCAAGCGCACCTAGCGTGTGTCCTGGTCAAAGTTTAAATTTAACGGCAAGCGGGGCTGTTACATATACTTGGAATACCGGTTCAACAAACACCGTTACAGTTTATACACCTTCGATAAATACAACTTATACAGTTAATGGAACCGATGCGAATGGCTGCGTAAATTTTGCCACCGCTACGGTTACAATGGCCGCTGTGCCTGCCTTAACTGTTACTGCTACTTCACCAAGTCTTTGTGCAGGTAATGCTGTAACCATAACCGCAAGCGGCGCCAATACCTACAGTTGGAACACAGGCGCTACATCAGCAATTATCAGTCCTACCTTAAATACATCAACTTCATTTACCTTATTAGGTACAAGTGTTGTTGGTTGTACTGCAACTTCAACCGGGTCAATACAGGTTTCACCAAACCCTACTTTAACTTTCGCAGGTTCTACAGGAATTTGTACAGGTCAAACGGTTAATTTAACGGTAAGTGGTGCTAATACTTATTCTTGGAGCACGGGTTCATTAACAAATTCTATTTCAACAACACCAATTACAAACACTACTTATACAGTTACTGGTACAGATTTATTAGGTTGTAAAACAACCTCAACTCAACTTGTTACTGTTGCTGCTTCTTTATCTATTACTATTGCCGGTCCTTCAACAATTTGTGTTGGTCAGGCAGCCAATTTAACCGGTAATGGTGGCGTAACTTATACTTGGAATACTGGTTCAACTACTCAAACAATCGCCCCAACACCAACCATTACTACGACCTATAGCATAGTAGGTGCGTCAGGCACTTGTTCTAATTCAGGTGTTGCCACAGTAAGTGTTAATCCTAATCCAACAGTTACTGTAGCTGGTAGTTTAACTATTTGTGCAGGTCAAACAACCACACTCACCGGAAATGGTGCAAGTACTTATTCGTGGAGTAGTGGTGCAAGTTCAAGTACTGCGGCATTGTCGCCAAGTACCAATACAACCTACACACTTATGGGAACAAATTCAGTAGGTTGTTCTAGTTCTGTAACGGCTAATGTTATAGCAAATCCTTTACCGATTATTGGCGTAAGTCAAACAGCCAATACAATTTGTGTGAATAGTCCGGTTAGCTTTACAGCCTCAGGTGCAAACACATATACGTGGAACAATACAGTGAATGCCTCAACGGTGGCTTTAACACCAACAGCCAATATCACGGCTATCTACACAGTTGCTGCCACAAGTTCGGTGGGTTGTGTCAATTCACGAACCGTTGCCCTTGCCACATACAGTTTACCTGTACTTAGTATCACACCGGCATCTGCCACCGTATGTTCATTATCACAAGCCACCTTTAACGCTGCCGGCGCAACAACATATACGTGGAATAATACAGTGTTTACCCAAACAGCTTCGTTTGTGCCAACTAGCAGCACTGTATATACATTATCAGGTACCAATACCTCAAGTTGCGTGTCGACTGTTACTGTTGGTGTTACAACCAATACTTTACCAATCCTAAGTATTACACCGGCCACAGCAACGGTTTGCGCATTGTCGCCTGCTACCTTTAGCGCAGGTGGTGCAACAACTTATACATGGACAGGTAATGTGGTTTCATCAACGGTTGCCTTTACACCAAGCGCCAGTACGGTTTATTCATTGACCGGAACCAATCCTGCCGGATGTGTAACTACAAATACTGTGGCAGTTACTACCAATACCTTACCATTAATTACAGTAGCACCGAGTTCAGCCAGCGTATGTGCATTCTCAACTAGCACCTATGCGCCAAGCGGAGCAAATTCTTATACTTGGGCCAATACATCAAGTAACACCTTGAGCAGTGTTTCAAACTCAGCCATCATTACACCTAGTGCGAGTGCTATCTATACAGTAAGTGGAACAAACCCTGCTGGTTGTATCGGTTCAAAAACCTTGGCTATTGGTGTATATAATTTGCCTACTTTAATTATTAATCCTGCCTCACCAACGGTTTGCTCATTGTCGCAGTTAACATTTACTGCAACAGGCGCAAGTACTTATACTTGGAACGGTACAGTGAATACTGCAACTGCTGTATTCAATCCAACTGTAAATAGTACTTATACTTTGGTTGGTGCCGATGTAAATAATTGTGTTTCTACTACCACCGTGGCAGTTGTAACCAACACCTTGCCGATTGTGAGTATCAATTCTCCTACATCAACCACTTGCGTGTTCTCGCCGGTAACGTATACTGCAAGCGGCGCAAATACTTATACATGGAACACCAATGCAACAGGTAGCACTGTTACCATGTATCCTTCTTCTAATACAGTATACACGGTTACAGGTACTAGCCCTGCGGGTTGTAATACATCAAATACTGTTGCAATAAGCACAAACTCCTTGCCTATAGTTGGCATTACACCTTCATTAATCACAGTATGTGCACTAAGCAATGTTTCATTAACAGCTGCAGGTGCAGTTACCTATACTTGGAGTAACGCCTCAACAAACACAAATGTGGTGGTAACGCCTTCTGCATCAAGCGTATTTTCTTTAGCAGGTACCAATTCATTGGGTTGTGTGGGTATCGCTAATGCGGTAGTGATTACCAACACCTTACCGGTAATTGGCATTAGCGCCAGTAGTGCAAGTAATTGCGCCACTTCAGCCGTAAGTTTCACAGCCAACGGCGGCACCACTTATACATGGAGTACAGGATCTAACGGTTCTACAGTTTCTGTAACACCTAGCATCACTACAACATATTCTGTATTTGGTGTGGATCCAAACAACGGATGCGTTGGTTCAAAAACCATTTCTGTTAATACCTTTAGTTTACCAATTGTAAACATCGCCACTTCTGCTGCATCTGTTTGTCCGGGTGCTTCAGCCAGCTTCACTGCAAGTGGTGCACAAAGTTATTCATGGGCCATTGGTTTTGCCGTACCATCGGTAACCGTTACACCTAGCACAGCGAGTGTTTACGTTGTGGTCGGAACCGACGCTTTAGGTTGTTCTTCAACTGGTTCTGTATCCTTAGGTTTATTTAATTTACCTAATGTTGCGGTAAGCCCTGCCAACCAAACTATTTGTGTGAATGAAGTGGCCAGCTTTACAGCATCAGGAGCAAGTTCTTATACTTGGATTCCGGTTAACAGCAATACAAGCACCTTTACAGTTTCGCCAACCAGCATTTCATTTTACACAGTTGTGGGCCTTGATGCCAATGCTTGTACAAATTACACAACTTTCTTAGTGAATGTATCGAAGTGTACCGGTTTAGCGCAAAATGCCATCAGCTCGGGTCAAATCTCTGTGTTCCCTAATCCATCAATGGGTAAAGTAACAGCCGAATTCGATTTTGATGGGGTAAAAGAAATACACATTGTAAATGCCATTGGTGAATTTATCTTGGGTATTAAAACCGAAAACAAACAAGAAACATTCAACTTGTCAGGTTACGCAAAAGGTATTTATTATGTGCGCATTAAAGCCAACGGCCAATCAAGTAATTTTAGAGTAATTATCGAATAACCAAATTTATCCCCTCTTTTTAAAAAGGCTGCCATTTACGGTAGCCTTTTTTTATTGTATTTTAGTGTTTCAATTCTTGTACAATTTTGATTGCTTCTTTTATACATAAGCCTGATGTAAATGCACCATTGATTGCTTTATACTGTGATAAGGATTCTTCACGCTTGCATTACACATGTGATTTTATTTTTAATCAAGTACTTAATATTAATTACAAGTACTTGAATAATCTGCAACCCTTTCAAGCGTATGCCGGACCTAAAATTAATTTAAGCGCCAATCAAACAGACGCTCCTTTACAAATTCTCCTTCAAGATTTTATTTTCGATACCGCTTTGTCTGATGCTGCATTCTGTCTTATTCAACAGGGGAATCGAATTGTATTGATGCAAGAATCGTCCAAAACGCAAAAAAAAATTGAACTGGATCTTTTCTCCTCGGTGTTTTATTTCATCTCCCGTCACGAAGAGTGGTGCAGTCAACAGCCCGATCAGCACGGCCGGTTCGAGCTAAAGGCTTCTATCCTTTATAACAATCACTTGTACCTAAAACCTTTGCTCGATATTTGGATCAATGATTTAAAAGTGCAAATTGAAATGGCTTTTCCTGAAATAAAATTACCGGAAAAAAAATTTCAAATCATTAGTACAATTGATATCGATAACGTTTTTGCTTTTAAAGGAAAACCATTGGTTCGTTCAGTAGGTGGTTTGGTAAAAGACCTTTTACGGCTCAATTTTGTTGGTTTCACGCACCGTTTACAAACTTTACTTTTTCAAAAGAAAGACCCTTTTGATATCTACGATGAGGTGAGTGAGTTTTGCTTCAAACAGCATATTCCGCTTTGTTATTTTTTTCTTTTCAAAACCGGTACCAAGTACGACCGTAGTTTAGATCCCGCTGCCAAGGCTTATCAAGGTGTTTTTGAAGACATCAAAAAACATCAGGCCCACATCGCATTACATCCTTCTTACCACAGCGCCTTCGATTTCGGTTTATTAAAACATGAAAAAGAATGTCTTGAAAAACGCTCTGCGCAAAACATCCAAATGTCGCGCCAGCATTTTTTGCGATTCGATATCAAAAGCACGCCGCACTTATTAATACAACAGGGCATAAAAGTCGATTTCACCATGGGTTTTGCTTCCGCGCCGGGCTTCCGCGCCGGTACTTCGCATCCCTTTTATTATTATGATTTTCACACCGAAAAAGCTACCGAGCTTATAATGCTGCCTTTTTGTGCCATGGATGGTGCCTACACGCATTACAGTCCTATGCCGGCCAATAAGGCATTTGAAAGTATGCTCGCGTTAGGGCAAGAAATTAAAAATGTGGGCGGATATTTTACTTTTGTTTATCACGAGAGAAGTTTCTATAACCACTTGTACAAAGATTATGGCGACTTGTACAAAAAAATAATTTTGGCCTTAAAATAAAATCGCAACTTGTTAATTTGCTGTATCTTTAGAAACTTAAAATGAAAAAGTTAGTCCTTGCTATTTTATCGGTATTATTTTTTATCAGCTGTCACAACGATTTAAAACTAAATGCCCCATACCGCGAAATTCCTAGTATTTACGCTGTTCTTTGTCCACAAGACAATTTGCACATGATTCGTATCAACAAAGTGTTTTTGGGAGAAGGCGATGCCAACATCATGGCCAAGGTGGCCGATTCGGTGAATTATCCGGCCGGTGAATTAAGCATTACACTCGATCGGTATGTGAATGGTAAGCAGGATTTTGCTTGTCCCACTCAAAACATCAAGACAATTACCTTTCATGATTCGTTGATACAAACTAACGGCGGCGCTTTTAGCACCACCCAAAGGGTTTACGTGGCCAACGCCGATTTGCACCAAGCATCGCCATACATTAATCCTGATAAAGTTGTTAACCCTTATGGTGTGAATTCAAACAGTAATTGGAAGGTTTATGGCGACTATGTTTTAACTGTAAAAAACAACCGAACCGGCAATGTGTTTAAAGCCAAATCTACCATCCTTGATAGCATTAAACCGAACCAATTGTTTGCCCCATTTGTTGGTTATTATTATCCGCCTGCAGCAGGTGCCCCGGCCAATGCCGAAAATTTTATTTCATATCAGGAACCTGAAAAAATTTATACCATTACCTATCCAATCAATGAAGGAAAAATTTATCAGGTGCTCATGCGTTTTCACTTTTACGACGACCTAGGTGCTTCAGGACGTTGGCCTTTTCAGTATGTTGATTTCCCTTTCACAAACCAAAATCCTGATCAAGAAAAAACCACCCTTGGTCCGTATACCATTATGCGCTTAAATTTTAAGGGCAAAGACATTATGAGTCAATTGGGATTGGCACTCGGACGCATGAATCTAAGCGATAATATCCTTGCCAGAAAGATGTATAAAATTGAGTATTTTGTTTTCTCCGCAACTCAAGATTATGCCGATTACCTTGAATTTGCCAAACCTTCTTTTGGGGTGTCGCAAACCAAGCCCATTTACTCAAATTTTGAAAACCAAAGCGCCATCGGTATTTTTACCTTCCGAGCCCGTTGTAAGGTAGCCAAGGGTATGGATAATGCCTTTATTACCGAATTTCAACGCAACATAAATACCTGCAAATACAACTTTTTTAATGCCGATGAGTCGCGTCACGGATGCCCTTAATATGACAAAATAAGCCCTATTTTCGGGTGATTTAAGCCAAATTTTCTATTTTATAAAGCCCTTTTGTGTCAACCTGTCATAAAGGCGCAAACTTATGGCTTTGGCATATTAATTGGAATACTGAGGTATAAATA
>JBAXXZ010000030.1:0-10732 GCA_037127575.1 Bacteroidota bacterium
ATATTAAATGGTTTGCAAAAAGTAGCGGCACCACCGACAAAAGCAAATTTATACCGGTAAGTTTAGAAAGTTTAGATGGATGTCATTATAATGCCGGGCGCGACATGGTGACATTGCATTGTTATAACAACAGTGAAACGCAATTGTTCACCGGAAAAAATTTAGCCTTGGGTGGCAGTTTTAAAGAAGATATTTTTGAAGCGCATCGGTCTTTTCATGGCGATGTGAGTGCCATTATTATTCAAAATTTGCCAATGTGGGCAGAGTTTTTCAGAGCCCCTGATGTAAATATTGCATTGATGGATGAGTGGGAAAACAAACTCGAACAAATGGCGCTGTTAATGATGAATGAAAATGTGACCAGTTTAGCCGGAGTACCAAGTTGGATGTTGGTTTTAATAAAACGCATTTTAGAAAAAAAAGGCGCCGATACCTTGCATAACATTTGGCCAAACTTGGAAGTTTATTTTCACGGTGGCGTGAGCTTTTCACCATACAAAGAACAATTTGTAGAATTGTTTGATAACCGAAAAACAAAATTCATGCAAATGTATAGCGCTTCTGAAGGCTTTTTCGGAATTCAAGACCAATTAGACAGTGATGAAATGTTGTTGATGTTGGATTATGGCATCTTTTATGAATTTATTGCTTTAAAGGATTTACAACTTAAAAATTACGATAAAATTATCAGCTTAGACGATGTAAAAACAAACATTGATTATGCCCTTATTATCACAACAAACGCAGGTTTGTGGCGTTATCAAATTGGCGACGTTATTCAATTCACCTGTACCAATCCTTACCGATTTAAAATTTCGGGACGAACCAAACAACACATCAATGTATTTGGTGAAGAATTAATGGTGCACAATACCGATGAAGCAATTGCCCTTGCCTGCGAAAAAACACATGCCTTGGTAAGAGAATACACCGTGGCTCCCATTTTTATGAAAGAAAATTCAGGCGCACACGAATGGTTGATTGAATTTGAAAGAGAACCCAATAATTTCGATTATTTTGTTGATGTTTTGGATAAAACATTAAAAGAACACAACAGTGATTATGAAGCCAAGCGTTACAACAACTTTGTGCTGCATGCACCCAAAATAAGCAAAATGAAATCAGGCACGTTTTTAATTTGGCTTAAAAAACACAACAAAATGGGCGGGCAGTTTAAAATTCCGCGTTTGAGCAATGAAAGAAAGTTAGTAGAAGAAATTTTAAATTTACAAAACCATTCATAAAAGCCTTAAATATTTATTCATTTTACTAATTGCCTGTGGATTTACACCTGCCTTTCAAAAAGATGTAAAACCCCTTGTGATTAAATCTGTTTTTACTGATTTTAATGTGGATAATATTGGCAATATGTATTTAACAAATGAATCCGAGTTACAAAAATACAGTGCAAGCGGAAAGCTGTTTGCCAGATACAGCAATTTACAATTGGGTGAAATTAGTTCAGTAGATGCTACCAATCCATTGAAAATTCTTTTGTACTACCGCGATTTACAGCAAATTGTTTTTCTCGACAACCAATTATCCAACAATAGCGAAAATGTATCATTGGTTAATTTAGGTTATGAGCAAAGTGATTTGGTTTGCAGCAGTACCAATAATAGTTTTTGGATTTACACCAAACAAAACAACGAGCTTCTGCGTTTTAACGAAAACTCTCAAAAAATTGCCAACACTGGCAACTTAAAACAAGTTTTGCAAAACGATTTAACACCGAATTACATAACAGAACACAACGGTTACTTATACCTCAACTGTCCTGAAAATGGTATTTACGTTTTTGATATGTTTGGCGGGTATGTAAAACTTATTGGCTTAAGGCAATTGCGACAATTTAAGGTAAACGATAATATTCTCTATTTTCAAAAAGACAGTAGCTTGTGTAGTTACAACTTAAAATTATTTGAGGAATCATGCAAAAACATCCCCCATTTTTTGTCTAATAACAAAGTGAAATACATCAATGGCAAGCTTTACCAAGCCTTTAAAGATTCTTTGATAGTGATGCCATTTAATTAAACAATTTTAAAGTCATTTCTTTTTTTTAATAACTTTGAGTCTAATCCATCACTTATGAAAAAAATTGCCATCTTCCTCACTTTCTTCTATTTTGTCCAAATACTTCATGCAAGCCACAACAGGGCTGGTGAAATTTTGTACAAACGGATCGCACCATTTACAACTACATCTAACGGTATAATTACCGATGTGTACACATATTCAATCACTGTAATTAAATATACCGACGATGGTGCCACCATAGCAGATCGCTGCATTGATACAGTGTATTTTGGCGATGGCACAAGAACAGCGGTGAGCCGATCAAACGGCACAGGCACATTAAGTTGCCAATGTTCGCCCCTTTGTGGGGACATTATTCAGAACTTACCTGGCTTCCGTGTGAAAAAAAACGTTTACTCGGCGGTACATACTTATCCGGGCCCTGGGCAATATGTGGTTTATTCAATTGATTTTGGTAGAAATGCATCTATTGCAAATATTCCCAATTCGCTTAACCAAACCTTCTACATTGAATCTTTAATTGTTGCAAACAGCAGCATTGGCAATAACAGCTCACCTGTACTAAATTATCCGCCCATTGATTTGGCCACAAATGTGAATTGTTTTTACCACCAAGCAAATGCAATTGATGCTGAAGGGGATAGTATTTCGTATCAACTTATTCCTTGCAAAGGTCTTAATGGTCAAGCCATTAATGGCTATTCGAATCCGCCGGTGAACGCCAGTGGTTATTTTTTCATGGGCACAAGCGGGCTCATTAGTTGGTGTATGCCTCCTAGTATTGGCGAATACAACATTGCCTTTTATGTAAAGGAATGGCGCAAAAACAGCAGCGGTGTTTATCAACTCATTGGTTTAGTAGAGCGTGATTTGCAAGTGCTGGTAATGGCAGGCGTGGTGGGCATGCCGGATGAATCATCTAACAAAAACAATTTAACAGTTTATCCAACACCATTTTCAACGCAATTGTCTGTTACCGACAAAAGTGATACAGGTGAACTAATGCATGCCGACTTGCTTTCGTTGGATGGGAAACTATTGATGAGTGGCACCTTGCTTGATGGCAAAATTGACTTTTCCACCAAACAGCTCGATAATGGTTTATACCTTCTTAAAATTACAAAGGGCGAAACCATCACGTATAAGAAAATTTTTAAGTCCAATTAAGTCGATCGGTTCTTTAAAGTTTAACAAATTTTTTTCTTGTTAAACCTGCGCCAATGTTATATTTGTAAGAGTACTTAATTTACGGGCATTCCATCAATTTGCAATCGGATCAACACATACTTATTCAAAAACTCGATGAGTTTATTCGTCGCTATTACAAAAACCAATTAATCAAAGGTGCTTTATATGTGGCCGGCATTGTGTTAAGCGTTTTTTTAAGTTTTGTGTTACTTGAATATTTTGCAGAATTCGGCAACATCCTTAGAGCAACTCTATTTTTTGGCTTCATAGCGGTTAGCCTTTTTGTGATTAGCAAATACATTGTTTTACCGGCCTTAAAATTATACCGCATTGGCGCCATTATTTCGTATCAGGAAGCAGCAAACATTATTGGCAATCATTTTTCTTCGGTGCAAGATAAGCTTGTAAATGTTTTGCAATTACAAAATAATCAATATTCGAATGCTTCGAAAGAATTTTTAGTAGCCGGCATCAATCAAAAAATAAATGAATTAAACCCAATTCCATTTGTGAGTGCCATCAACACAAAGGAAAATTTGAAATACTTAAAATATGTTGGCCCCCTTTTTATTTTTTTCATCCTTATTGCAGTTATTTGGCCACAGATCATCTCCAAAAGTACAAGTCGTTTAGTAAACTATAACCGGTATTACGCCAAGGAAATGCCATTTGAATTTCATCTATTAAACAATGAATTAAGCACATTGCAGTCGCAAGATTTTATTCTGAATTTGGAAATAAAAGGGGATGAGCTGCCTAATGAAGTATTCATTGAAATCAACAAAGTAGAATACAAACTTGAAAAAGAAAATAACAGTCACTTTCATTTTACAATTAGCAATCCACAGCAGGATTTAGATTTTAATTTAATGGCAGCCGGTTACAGTTCTGAAGAGTACCTTTTAAAAGTTTTGCCAAAGCCAAGCCTTTTACAATTTAATCTGCAACTAATTTATCCGGCATATCTTAAAATGCAAAACCAAACGGTGAGCAATACCGGCGATATAGAAATTCCGCAAGGCACAAAAGTAAAATGGTTGTTTAATACCAAAAACACTGAACAACTTAAACTTCACTTTACTGATACATCCTTCACCTTAAAACAAAGTCACGATAACCAGTTTACATGCAGCCGTCAGTTCCTATTAAGCAATCAATACACTGTAAAAGCTTCTAATCAATTGGTGTCTTCAACAGGTGACTCGGTAGGTTACAACATCAATGTGATTGCAGATCAATCACCGCAAATTGCTGTAAGCGAAAAATCCGATTCGCTCAATTCTAAAAACATTTATTTTAATGGTGAAATAAAAGATGATTATGGCTTCACAAACATGTTGTTTCATTTTCATAAAACTTATCTTGATTCCAACGGTAAAGTTGTTGATGTTTCAGGCAGCTATCCTATTAACATTTCGAAGACCAATGTAAACCAAAGCTATTATTACTTTTTGGATTTAGAACAATACCAATTATCATCGAATGACAAAATTGAGTATTACTTTGAAGTGTTCGATAATGATGGTGTGCATGGGCCTAAGTCATCCAAAACAAAAACCATGACATTTAAGGCGCCTAGTCGGGATGAAATTAATCAAAACACAGAAAAAAACAACGGTGAAATAAAAAAGGATCTTGAAGAAAGCATCAAGCAGACTAAACAATTGCAAAAAGACATCAATGAAATTTCGAAAAAAATAAATGAAAAGAAGCAATTGGGTTATGAGGAGAAAAAGAAAATTGAAGACTTAATTAAAAAACAAAATGAACTCCAAAAAAAAATTGAAGAAATAAAACAAGAAAACGAGCGCAATAACAAACAACAAAGTGAATTCAGTCAAACCGACGAAACAATTTTAGAGAAACAACAAGAACTCGAAAAACTTTTTGAAAATGTGATGACGCCCGAAATGAAAAAGTTGTTTGACGAACTCAATAAACTATTGGAGAAATTGGACAAAAATCAGGTGCAAGAAAAACTTGAAGAATTAAAATTAAGCAACAAAGACATTGAAAAGGAACTCGATCGTAATTTGGAAGCCTTTAAACAATTGGAGATGCAAGAAAAAATGCAAAATGCCATTGATAAATTAAATGAGCTAAAGGAAAAAGAAGCAGCTTTAAATAAAGAAACTGAGGGCAAGAAGCCAGACGAAAAGACACAAGAAAGCAAGAAGCTAGATGATAAGATGCAGGATGGAAAGAAGCAAGATGACAAGATGCAAGATGGCAAGAAACAAGATGACAAGATGCAGGATGGCAAGAAACAAGATGACAAGAAGCAGGACGACAAGATACAGGATGGGAAGAAAACAGAATCACTAGAAAAGAAACAAGAAGACATTAAACAACAGTTTGAAGAATTAAAAAAAGATTTAAAGGCAATTGAAGAAAAGAATAAACAATTGGAAGAGCCGATTAAGCTGCCAAACACCGAACAAAAACAAAACGAAATTAGCAATGAGCTTCAAAAGAGTTCTGAAAATTTAAGTAAAAACAATAAGAAGGCAGCCTCACAGTCACAAAAAAAAGCAGAAGAAAAAATGGAGGAGATGCAACAGGAAATGGAGAAATTCATGGCTGATGAAGCCGATCAACAGGCTGAAGAAAATGCAGAATCGCTACGACAAATATTAGAAAATCTATTAAAGCTATCCTTTTCCCAAGAAGCTTTGATTAATGATTTAAACAGCACACGCATTGATAATCCAAAGTATATTGACATTCCAAAAAAACAAAACAAATTAAAAGACGACAGCAAATTAATTGAAGACAGTTTATTGGCCCTGAGCAAACGCGCACCAAGCATCAGTGCCATTGTAAACAGAGAAATTAATGCCATTCATGACAACATGGATAAAACCGTGAAAAATTTAGCGGAAAGAAATGTTGGTTTAAGTGCCATGAACATGCAAGAAAGTATGAAATCGGCAAATAATTTGGCATTGCTGTTAAATGAATCATTGGAGGCTATGCAGCAGCAAATGAAAAAGCAAAAGGAAAATAAATCGCAGAAAGGTGGAAAATGTAAAAAGCCCGGCAAAGGTTCAGGGAAAAATCCCTCCAATAGCGGTCAACCCAGTTCGGGTAATTTGCGAAAAATGCAGGAGCAACTAAATAAACAGTTGCAAGATTTAAAAGAAAGTTTGGAAAAAGGCAATAAACCTGGGCAAAAACCGGGTAAGGAAGGTGAAAACGGAAAAGGTCAAAATGGTAAATCAGGCCTTGGCATGCCAGGCAGCAGCGAACAATTTGCTAAAATGGCCGCTCAGCAAGAAGCCATTCGCAGACAAATCGAATCCTTAATGGGTAAGCTTAAAAACAAAGGCAAAAATCCGGGAGGAGACATGTCTCAATTAATGGAACAAACTGAAAAAGAACTAGTTAACAAAAGATTAAACACTGAAACCATGCGTAGGCAACAAGAAATCCTTACAAGGCTGTTGGAGAGCGAAAAAGCTGAAAAAGAACGGGAGCAGGATGAAAAAAGAAAGAGTAATGAGGCAAAAAATCAAGAAAATAGCAACCCGCCGCAATTTTTAGAGTATAAAAGACTAAAAGAAAAAGAAATGGAGTTATTAAATACTGTTCCACCTAGTTTAACGCCATACTATAAAGAAAAAGTGAACAACTATTTTAATAGTGTAGAGAAGTAATGATACCAGCCAAAGATCAAACACTAAAAATAAATTCGCATACCCAAAGTTTGCGTTTGGTTGAACGTTTGGTTGAAGACGTTAGCCAAATATATAATTTAAATGAAGATTGTTACGGCAACATGTTAATTGCGGTAACAGAAGCAGTAAACAATGCCATTTTTCACGGCAACCAAAACAATCCCGATAAACTCATCAAAATAGGATTCGAAGTAACTGAAGGACAACTGATTTTCTCTGTTACAGATGAAGGCCCCGGCTTTGATTTCAGGTCACTTCCCGACCCAACCGATCCCAACAATATAGATAAATTAAATGGCCGTGGTGTATTTTTAATGACCAGTTTATCTGATTCTATTCAATTTGACAATAACGGCGCCAAAGTTTCAATTGGCTTTAATCACCACACCTAAGCATGCACATCAGCCCTAACTGAAGGCGCTAAAGTGCAATAATTATTTTCGCCTAAACGTGAAAAAAATCGAAAAAAGCAAATTTCATTTTATTATCGTTCACATTGCTTGTATCTTTAAAACTCTTCAAATGGCATCAAAACATTATATAGGTTGCTTACTTATGTTTCTTTTCATGAATTGTTTCATGCAATCGCAAGTACAGATAACCATGCCTGATAATCTACCTTTAAATAAAGAAGAAAAGGACAATCAAAAATTGGCCATGTATTATTTCGAGCAGAAAGAATATGACAAGGCGAACAGCTTATTAAACAGCTTGCACGACAAAAATCCGGATGCTTGGTATGACATTTATTTTAAAAGCCTTCTGGGGGTATCTGATTTTTCACGGGCGGAAAAAATAACCAAACAAAAAATTAAACGTACAAAAAATGAGGTTCACTTTTACGTGAATTTGGCAAAAGTGTATGGTTTACAAAAGGAAGAAAAAAAACAAAAAGATTGTTACGAAAAGGCTTTGAAAGAACTGCCTTTGAGTTCGCCCTATATTGAAAACCTTGCCCAAGCCTTTATAGATGAGAAATTGTATGACTATGCATTAACAGTTTATGATCGTGTGAAAAAGGCGAACGATAATTATCCCTATTACTACAATAAAGCGGAGATTTATAAATTGAAAAACGATTTGCCCGGCATGATTAACGAATATCTCGATGCCTTGGAATTTAGAGACACAGAACTTCAGACTGTTCAAATTAATTTGCAAAACTCTTTGGGTTATGATGATGAAAGTGGGGGCATAAAAAACCCATTGTTAAAGCAAGAGCTTCAAAAAAGAATCTTGAAAAATCCTGAAAAACCCATATTAATCGAGTTTCTTATTTTTATTCAAAAACAACAAAAAGATTTTAATGGTGCATTTATTCAATCGAAAGCATTGGATAAACGCCTAAAAGAAACCGGTCAGCGAGTTTACGAATTAGGCCATACATGTTATGAAAACAAGGATTATGCAACTGCTCAAAAATGTTTTGATTATTTATTGGAAAAAGGGCAGGACAGTTTCTTTTATGAACTTGCTAAAATTGACGGTCTACATGTAAATTTTTTGGCCTTAACAGAAACCCCTCAAACTAATGCAACATTGCTTTTAGAATTGGAACAAAAACTTTTGGCGGCCTATAAAAAATACCAAGAAAGCTCATACCAAAGTCAAATTTTAAAAGACTTAATTCAATTACAAGCTTATTATTTAAACAAAACACAAGAAGCCACTCAGTTATTGGAGAATTTCATTAATCTAGCTGGTACCGAAGCCATTATAAAAGCCGAATACAAAATTATGTTGGCTGATATTTATTTGATAAAAGGAGAAATATGGGACGCTTCTTTATTGTACTCGCAAGTAGAAAAAGATTTTAAGTACGAGCCCATTGGACAAGATGCGAAATTCAGGAATGCGAAATTAAGTTTTTATGCCGGTGATTTTGCGTGGGCCAAAGTGCAAGCCGATGTTTTAAAAGGAGCCACCTCCAAACTTATTTCGAACGACGCCATCGACTTAAGTTTGGTGATTAGTGATGCCATAGGTATTGATACAAACGAGGCGCCCTTAAAATTGTATGCCCATGCCAACTTGCTCATTTTGCAACACCGTTTTCAAGAAGCCATTGTAAAAATGGACAGCATCAATTTGTTGTTTAGCAACAATACATTGGTAGATGATATATATTTTAAGAAGGCCGATATTTTTATGAAGCTATTGCAGTATAAAGATGCCGAGACCATGTATAAGAATATTTTAGATTATTTTCCAACGGAATTATATGGTGATGATGCACAATTTAAATTGGCGGAACTGTATGATTTAATTCTCAATAATAAAGAAAAAGCGAAACAAGCATACGAACAGGTGATGCTAAATTATCCAGGCAGCACCTATGCTGTTGAGGCACGCAAGCGCTTTAGAGAATTGCGCGGTGATGTTATCAGTAATTAACGTGATTAGTGATTCACCCAAAATACAAAAGGTACATCTTAACGGCAATTATGTGGTTGATGTGTTAAGATTAGATGCCATACACCCCATCATTAGTGGTAATAAATGGTTCAAATTAAAACACAATTTACGTCGTGCAATACTAGAAAATAAAAAAAGTATTCTAACATTTGGTGGCGCCCACTCCAATCATCTAGCGGCAACAGCCGAAGCTTGCAAACAAGCTAAATTGTTATGCATTGGCATTGTTAGAGGGGATGAACACACTGCATTAAGCGATACATTAACCAAAGCACAACAAGCCGGAATGCAAATAGAGTTTGTAAACAGAGAAAAATACAAACAAAAAACTGAAACGCATTTTATTCAAGCCCTTCACAAAAAATACGGTGATTTTTATTTGGTGCCGGAGGGAGGTAGCAATGCAGAGGGAATAATAGGCTGTATCGAAATTTTAAAAGACATTGAAAATTACGATTATGTACTTTGTGCTTGTGGCAGTGGTGCTACTTTTGCCGGATTAGTGGCTTCTGAAACACAAAACACAAAAATTATCGGCATATCCGTCTTAAAGGGCGAAAACAAATTGGCACAAGTGGTAAGCGCGCAATTAAATAAAATGTTTCCGCAAAAAAACTTTGTCATATTGGGTAATGAAGCAGTTAATAGAAATTATTTTCTAAGTCATTGTATAATGAACGATTATGCTTTTTCAGGCTTTGCAAAACTCGATTTGTTTTTAATTGATTTTAAAAGGCGATTTGAAAAACAAAATGGTGTTATTTTAGATTATTTATATACAACAAAGCTCTTCTACGCTGTTGAAGATTTGTTGGGTCAGAATAAATTTCCGGAAGGATCTAAAATATTGGTCATTCATTCGGGGGGATTGCAAGGCAATGCGGCTTTTGAAGCGCGATACAAGTTATAATCATTAAAGGAAAAGCGTTTAACTCATTCGGGTTTTAAATAGACACTATTTAACTAAGATAAATACTTGCCTTTTAATTAACCAAACTGAGTCATAATGGTCCTTTTTTATGCTTTTTTCTTCATGAATGCAATAAGGAGGCGAAAAAGTAGGATTTTGTAGGCAGAGGCAAAGTATGTATCTTTAAGTCTAATTTTTTCTTTAAATGGGATGTAGTAGTGGATGCGGAACAAGCACAAATGGCGTTCCGGCGGGATGTAATAATAACGGTTCTTGTGGCACCGAAAGCGGGTGCAATAAACTTTCGGTATTTGATTGGTTGGGAAACATGAATTTACCAAACGGTCAGAAACCATTCGATATTACCGAAATACGCTTTAAAAATTCGAGAAAAGAATTTTTTAGAAACGTCAATAATTTAAGTTTAAATGTTGGTGATGTGGTGGCTGTTGAAACGGGTTCGGGCCATGACATTGGCACCGTTTCGCTAACAGGTGAATTG
>JBAXXZ010000031.1:0-10551 GCA_037127575.1 Bacteroidota bacterium
GTTGTAAAAAGCCAAGAAGCCAAAAAAGGCGGCTTAGACATTAGCCTATTAGATAGATGTATGAATTTCGAAAATGCTGTAGTGCTACTTAACCGACAGTACCGAATGAACAATGCCATCATGGCATACAGCAACGCGTATTTTTACAACAACGAATTGATTTCCGACGACACCGTGGCAACACATGCCTTGCTCAACGACGAAGACAGTTACCTATCAAAAAGCCTCGAATTTATTGATACTGCCGGTTGCAATTTTGAAGAAATTCAAAATCCTGAAACCTTAAGCCATTATAATCCGCAAGAAGGAACTATTTTATTTAAACACCTTTGTCAACTTAGCAACGATTATGCCCAACACCCAGAATTACCGAACATCAACATCGGCATTATTTCGCCATACCGCGAACAAAGAGAATGGTTAATGGATAACCTCGCAGCTTATGAAGTGAACCGATCAAAAATAAAAACCCTTGCCATTAAAACCATCGACGGATTTCAGGGCGAAGAACGCGATGTAATTTATATTTCATTGGTGCGTAGCAACGACAAGCAAGAAATTGGTTTTTTATCCGATTTAAGACGAATGAATGTAGCCATCACGAGGGCTGCAAAAAAATTGGTTGTGATTGGCGACAGCGCCACCATAGGCTCAAACCCTTTCTACAAGGGCTTTCTTGAACATTGCGAAAAACACGGATTGTATCGCAGCGCATGGGAATGGCTGTAACTTAAAAACCTTTACAAACTCAAAGGTTTACCCAAGTAATAATCAATCACCTTTAATTTAAAAATATAATCGTACTTGTCTTGAAGCATATTGCACTCTGCAGTAAACACTTTGCTTTTTGCAGAATTAAAATCATATGAACTAATCACCCCGGCATTAAATTTTTGTTGGGCATAAAAAAACGATTCATTGGCTGCTTTCACACTGGCAGTAGTTGCCTTGTATTTATTCAATGCTGCTTTCGCATTCGCGTGCGCTTGGGCTATACTTTTGTACAAATTTTGTTTGGCCAAATCCATGCTAAACCGCGCATTCAATGAATTAATCTTTGCATTTTTTATGGAGGTGGCGGTTTGAAAACCATTGTACAATGGCAATGACAAAGTAAATCCGATACTCTTATTAGCATTGTTTTTAAATTGTTCTGAAAAAGGCGAACTTACTAAAATTGGTATTTGCGTAGTGTAAAGCAAATTACCCTGACTGGTTTGCAAAACATTGGTTTGATCTTGATAACCAACTACCTTCTTAGCCAAGCCCGAAGTACCTGTGCCCATACTGGCATTAAAACTTAAACTCGGACTCACCCTTCCTCTGCTTGATAATAAATATTTTTCAGAACTCAATATCGAATATTGGCTGCTCTTAATGCTGGGTTGATTTTTTAATGCGGTTTCGTAAATGCTAGTCAAATTGTTTTCCAACAACAAAGCCTCTTGCATATTTAAATCAGGCCGCGCTATATTAAAATTAGTAACCGAATCAAAATTCATCAATTGCTTTAAATTCAGTAACGATAAATTGTAATTGTTTTCTGCCGCCGTTACATTTACTTCTTCATTGGCCAATTGCGCCAAAATATTGTATTCTTCACTTTTGGCAACAGAACCCGCGCTCACTAATTTTTGGGTGCGATCTAATTGCTCTTTGGTAATTTGATATTGATTGTGCGAAATCTTTACAATCTCTTCCGAAAAAATTACACCGATATAGGCATTCGCCACACTCAACGACAAATCATTCTCTTGTTGCTTTAATCGCTCAACACCACTTAAATAATTGTATTCATTGGCTTTAATATTATTGTATTGCGCCATGCCACTCCACAACACAACACTGCTGCTTAAATAAAAGTTTTGTGATAATACCGCTTGTGATTTTACAAATGAATTGGTATAACGGTCTATGGTTTGTCCGAAATTATACTGGTGTGTTGCAGCTGCATTCACCGAAGGTAACAAGCCCAACTTGCTTTGGTCGGCATTGTTCAAAGTGATTTGATTGTTGAGGTTACTTTGTTTTAAACTGATGTTGTGATTTTTAGCATACACAATGCATTGTTCCAAATCCCAAGCCGATTGCGCCTGCATCGAAACACATGAAAAGAAAATGACAATAAGACTAATTTTAAACTTTTCCATAATTCGAATTAAAATTAGAGAATATTTGTGTTTGTTGTTAGCAGAATCGAAATTCTTACACTAACGGTAAAAAATACGTTTATGCGTAAATTCGAAGGGATTAATGATGGACTGTTGATTTCAGCTTGTTTTGTTTTACAATTCTTGCATTCATGCGAATAACACAAGCCAAAAACAACAAACCACATCCCACCAAAGTTAAAAGGCTTATTGTTGGGTCTTTAAAATAATAGGTTAATACAGATGCAGCGATGGTAATCACCGAAAAAGCATAAATGATAATCACTGTTTTTGAATGCGAAAATTTACAATCCAACAGTTTATGGTGAATGTGGTTTCTGTCGGCATTAAATGGCGATTGCCCTTTCAGGGCCCTGATGATAAATATACGAAGTGTATCCATCAAAGGGTATACTAGGGCCGAAATCACAAATACGGGCTTACTAATATTCACCCAAAATTTATCCAACTGCTCGGTTGGGTATTCAATAAGTTTAATGGCCAATACACAAACCAACATACCAATCACCAGCGAACCCGAATCACCCATAAAAATTTTAGCGGGCGAGTAATTAAAAATTAAAAACCCTAACAAAGAGCCTGCTAAAGCAAAAGCCAGCGCCGCATAAGGGTATTCATTGGCAAAAATAAACCAAATGCCAAATGCCGTGCAACTTATGAAGCCAACCCCACTCGCCAAACCATCAACCCCATCAATCAAGTTAAAAGAATTTACCACCACCACATATGTAAAAATTGAAAGGAAAACGCTACCCCAATAAGGTATGTCATATACGCCAAAAATACCGTGAAGTCCCGTAATACGTATATCGCCCATCAACACCAAAATCAAAGCCACCAAAATGTGGGCAAATAATTTTTTCACCGGTGCAGTCCCAATGATGTCATCTTTTACCCCAACAAAAAATAAAATTAAACTGGTAGCAATAATCAATTTAAATTCAGTAACCGATTGCAATATTTTATCATAATAAATGCGGTCTTCAATATTGTACCAAAGGGTATAGGCAAACAAAGTGCCCGCATAAATAATAATGCCGCCAATGGTTGGAATCGAATGCTTATGAATTTTTCGCTCTTCGCTAGGAGAATCTATCAATCGCTTTAATACGGCCACCTTAATTAAGGCCGGTGTTGAATACAACACAACAATAAATGCCGTAAAAAATACAAGTATCAGTGTAACCATTTAAAAATCGTAGTAATAATTGTACAAATTGGTTTTTAGCCCAAAAAATACATATGTTGTTTTGTTGTTTAAGTTGTTAAAGTTAGCAAAATTTTGGCTTCTATACGTTATGCCCAAGGATACTATAAAGTTATAGGCTGTATTAAGTGTGTAACCAAATTTTGCAGTGCCCATCGAATTGTAATAGTATGGTTTATGCCCTTTTTGAACATCTTGGTAATTGTATTTAATGTTGAAATCAAAGCGATTAAACTTATAATCTGCCAATAAAATTAATTCCTCACCATGGCCTATGGTGAATGCCAAATTCTGATTGTAATGATTATACCCTTGGTCGGTGCCTGAATTTGCTGTATTACGGTAACTACCCTCACTCACAAAATTGTATTCCCCTTGCAGAAATAAATGTTTTACACCAAATGCATCAAAATAATTGCATCCAAACTGCTGACCATACCCGTTACCCAAACTGTCTGTATTACTCATATCATCTGCCATGGCCTGATAATACACGTTTATCTTATTGTTTAATTTAACCTTTGCATCCAATCCAATCAAAAGATTGTTTTTATTATTTAAACCATAAACCGCTAAATCAGTAAAAATAACAGGATTAATGTACGCCCAATTTAAATAATGGCGGTTTCTACTGTCGCCCGCTTGCCAAACCAATCCTTGAAAAAGAGAGAATTGAACATTTTTGTGCGGCAAAAAACTAATGTATTGAAAAGCCGCCGCCTTTTTTTGTAACAATGGTTCTATACCATAGGTTTGTTTTTTTGCCGCGGGAGCAAAATTCGTTAACACCGCATAGATAGAAGTATATTGTATTTTACCCTTTAACCAGGCTTGCGTTATGCGAGCATAAGGGTAATTAAATGAATTATCGCTTAACAACAAGGACCGGTAACCATGGCCAATTTTTTGCTTCCCATGTCCCACCTGAATGTTTAAATTCTTAGCCGCCTGAACCGATACAAATCCTGATGCAAATGCATAATCATAAGCATAGGTTTTAAAATTCTTAAACCGTCCTTGCCCGGGCACCACTTTTAAAGCATTGCTGGCATTGTAAATATAATTTGGCAACCAGGCTTGGTTTTCGGTAAACATGGTTTCAAAGTACACGTTGTTGCCAACGCTTCCGCTAACCATTAATCCCCTAGTGTTGGTATAAAACTTTTTATCAATGCTGTCGGAAAAATCTTTGCCTTTTTCAAAATTTAATATTGGAACTATGCGAATGTTTACCCTTTCATTCTTCGGTGCAATGGTGATTAATGGGTTATAGAAGAAAAAATCAACCCCTGCATCTTCGTGAATGTACTTGTAAACACGGTGGCTGTCGACAACATGCAAAAACTTCGGAGAAAAAAAATGAATATAAGGCTTGATGCCTGTATGTAAATTATTTTCTTGTTTCGCTAATTCGCGTTCCGTTAGTAAAGCCGTAAAATAATCGGAGGGTAAATTAAAAAACTGGCTGCGACCACTTTGTGAACAAAACAGAAATATAGCTACCCAAATATGAAATTTTATTTTCAAATGATCAATTTAAAAATGAAATGGTTACCACACCTTTACATTTTCCTTTTTTACAAAATCATTGTAAACCATTTGTATGCCATCTCTTAACTCAATCTTATGATTCCAACCCAATTTGTGCAAGCGACTAACATCCATTAATTTCCTTGGTGTTCCGTCGGGTTTGGTAATATCAAATACAATATGCCCTTTATGTCCTACCACGCCTTGAATCAAGGAAGCCAATTCTTTTATCGACACATCATTTCCAACACCAATATTGATGTGCTGACTGTCGGAATAATTTTGCATCAAAAAAACACAGGCGTCGCCCAAATCATCGGCATGTAAAAATTCACGCAAGGGTGTGCCTGTTCCCCAAATTTCTACCTCGTCTTTTTGCGCCACTTTGGCTTCATGAAATTTTCGAATTAAAGCCGGTAACACATGCGAATTTTGTAAATTGTAACTGTCGTTTGGACCGTACAAGTTAGTTGGCATCACCGAAATAAAATCACAATTGTATTGGCGACGATAACTTTCGCACATTTTGATACCTGTAATTTTCGCAATGGCATAAGGCTCGTTGGTGTCTTCCAATTTGCCGCTCAATAAATAATCTTCCTTTAATGGCTGTGGTGCCAGTTTTGGATAAATGCAGGATGAACCCAAGAACATTAGTTTTTTTACCTGATGCTGATAAGCCCCATGAATTACATTGTTTTGTATCATGAGGTTTTCATACAAAAAATCGGCACGGTATGTATTGTTAGCCATAATACCACCCACTTTGGCAGCGGCTAAAAAAACATACTCCGGTTTTTCTTCTTCTAAAAAAGCATTCACCGCCGTTTGATTTCTTAAATCCAATTCGGCAGAAGTTCTAAATATGATATTGTTAAAGCCCTTGCTTTTTAAATTGCGCGTAATGGCGGAACCTACCATGCCCCGGTGCCCGGCCACATATATTTTTGAGTCAATGTTCATGTAAATGGAGATGGCTGATTATGTTATTCTTTTTGATCCAAAACTTTATGTCCACCTTCCAAGAGGTATTTATCCCTTCTAAAAAGTTCCAAATCCGACTGCACCATTTCTTTGCATAAATCCTGTACCGTATACACCGGCACCCAACCCAATTTGTTTTTTGCTTTAGTGGCATCACCTACCAATAAATCTACCTCTGCCGGCCGGTAATATTTCGGGTCAATCTCCACTATCACCTTTCCGGTTTTAGCGTC
The DNA here is from genome assembly GCA_037127575.1 of Bacteroidota bacterium. Lineage (GTDB taxonomy): Bacteria > Bacteroidota > Bacteroidia > B-17B0 > Aurantibacillaceae > Aurantibacillus. The sequence goes on from JBAXXZ010000031.1 coordinate 6,126, forward strand.
AATACCTTTTTCATGCTCATTTTTTCCTTGCCAATTTAGTTGAATGCCAACTTCATGAAAAGCCATGTTGATGAATTCACGAACACTTATTTTTACGCCGGTAGCCAAAACAAAATCATCGGGCTCACTTTGTTGCAACATACGCCACATACCTTCTACATAATCTCGTGCATGGCCCCAATCACGTTCCGAATCAATGTTTCCCATGAATAATTTTTCCTGCATGTCCAGGCTAATTTTAGCCGCTGCTCGTGTAATTTTTCTTGTAACAAAGGTTTCGCCGCGTACCGGACTCTCGTGGTTAAACAAAATACCGTTACAGGCATACATGCCATAACTTTCACGATAGTTTTTTGTGATCCAAAAACCATAAAGTTTGGCTACACCATAAGGACTACGTGGGTAAAATGGTGTGGTTTCCTTTTGTGGAATTTCCTGCACCAAGCCATATAACTCACTTGTAGAAGCTTGGTAAAACCTTGTTTTTTTCTCCAAACCCAAAATTCTTATGGCTTCTAATATTCTGAGTGTACCCAAAGCATCTGAATTGGCGGTGTACTCAGGCGTTTCGAAACTTACCTTCACATGACTTTGAGCAGCCAAATTATAGATCTCATCTGGTTGTACTTCTTGCACAATACGAATGAGATTGGTGCTATCAGTTAAATCACCGTAGTGTAAAATAAAATTCACATTCTTTTCGTGCTGATCTTGATACAAATGATCAATGCGATTGGTATTCAGTAACGAACTGCGTCGCTTGATGCCATGAACAATATAACCCTTTCCTAATAGGAGCTCTGCTAGGTAGGCGCCATCCTGACCCGTTACCCCTGTAATTAATGCGACTTTCGACATAATGATAAAAAGGCAATATTACGAAAAATTAACCTTGTATTTCCCTTCCATTTTGAATTGCAACTGAAATCATTTATTTATATTTGACTTTTCTATTCACTATGAAATCTACCTTCTCTAAAAAGAATTATTTTGTGATGCTAGCCGGCTTGTTATTAATTTGTTTAGGCTATTTGTTAATGGTTGGCGGAGGCAGTAATGATGATGCCGTATTTAATCCGGCCATTTTCAGTTTTAGAAGAATTACTTTGGCTCCCATGGTTTGTTTGGCGGGTTTTGTGACCATCATTTTTGCCATCATGTGGCAACCCAAAAGCAGCGAAAATACTAGCGAAAAATAATGACTGTCGATTATACCGATAAAACACCCAACAATTCCAAACTATCAAGGTATCTTCTGTTATCGGCCTTAATTGTTGTGCTGGGCTTTGTAATTTATTTTTTTATTTGCGGATTTACTTATAGCGAAGGCACACGTTCCGGTATTCTTACAAAAATCAGTAAAAAAGGTTACCTCTTTAAAACATACGAAGGCGAAATTAATATTGGCGGCTTATTTCAAAACAACGGCACCATTGTGCCAACCACCATTTTTTATTTTTCAGTGACTGATAAAAAAATTTATTACGATCTTCAGCAAGCCGAAGGCAAACGTGTAATTGTTTATTATAAGCAGGTGTTTAAGAATTTTTTCTGGCAAGGCGACACCGATTATTTTGTTTATCAAATTTCCATTCCAAAATAACGCATGACTTTTTTGCAAGCCTTTATTATTGCGATTGTTGAAGGATTAACCGAGTTTCTGCCGGTTTCTTCTACAGGACACATGATGATTACCACTGCCTTATTAGGCATGAAAATTACACCCTTTGTAAAATTATTTACCGTAGCCATTCAGTTGGGTGCCATATTAAGCGTGGTGTTCCTTTATTTTAAACGCTTTTTTAAATCCATTCATTTTTATTTAAAATTGTTTGTGGCTTTTATTCCTAGCGCAGTGATGGGCCTTTTGTTTGGCGATTGGATCGACGCGCAACTTGAAAATGTTTTCGGGGTAGCCATTGCCCTGTTTGCGGGAGGAATTGTATTGTTGTTTGTTGACAAATGGTTTCAATCTGGCCGAATACAAGAAGAAGAAGAAATTGGTTTTTTAAAGGCCTTTAAAATTGGGGCCTTTCAATGTTTGGCCTTGTTTCCGGGCGTGAGTCGCAGCGCCTCTACCATTATTGGCGGAATGAGCCAAGGATTAACAAGACAATTGGCTGCTGAATTTTCATTCTTCTTGGCCGTGCCTACCATGCTTGCCGCCACATTAAAAAAATTACTGGATTTTTACAAAGAAGGCCTTAGCCTAAATAGCCAAGAGATCAATTTGTTATTGTTTGGAAATTTAATTGCTTTTATCGTCGCCATAATGGCCATCAAAAGTTTGTTGAACATTTTAAGCAAGCACGGCTTTAAAACATTTGGAATTTACCGGATTATTGTTGGGGCCATTCTTATCTTATTTGTTTTTGGCAGGCATTAACATTGCCGTGGTTTAACAGACACCTGTTAATTTTATCATTTTTTTCTGTTCAGGGATATCGATTAATTAAAATAGATTTGTGAAAACACTTTTATTTTGAGCGATAGACTTACAAAAAAACGATTAAGGACTTCCGGTGTAACCGTGATTATTAGTTTATCCTTGGTGTTGTTTATGTTGGGAACACTGGGTTTATTGGTGATAAACGCCAATAAATTATCTACCCATTTTAAAGAAAATGTTGGTTTTCAAATTTATTTGAAAGATGTGGCCACCTCTGCACAAACCGACATGTTAATGAAAGACTTAAACGAATCGCGCTTTGCAAAAAGTGTAAACCTTATCACTAAAGAAAAAGCCGCCGAAAAGTTAAGAACCGATTTGGGTGAAGATTTCGTGGCTTTTTTAGGAAATAATCCTTTGCTGAATTCGGTTGATATCAAACTAAATGCTGAATACGCCAATACCGACACCTTGGCTTTGATTGAAAAAAATCTATTGCAAATGCCCTTTGTGAAAGAAGTGGTATATCAAAAAGTATTGATTGATAAACTCAATAAAAACACCAAGGCCGTTGCCATTTTTATTCTCATATTCAGTGGCGCACTTTTAATTGTAGCTATTGCCCTTATCAATAACACCATTCGCCTGTCAATTTATTCCCAGCGTTTTTTAATTCGCACCATGTATTTGGTTGGCGCAACGCGTGCTTTTATTAGCAAACCCTTTATTTTCAAGGGCCTTCGCCAAGGCATTATTTCAGGCATCATTGCCGGTTTTTTATTGTCAGGCTTATTAATTTTGTGCACCCGATTTATCCCTGACCTCATTGAAATACAAGATGAAAATGTGTTAATGATTTTATTTAGCGGCATTGTTTTAGTGGGCATCATTATTTCATCTTTCAGTGCTTTTCTTTCGGTTTCACGCTATCTGCGACTCAAAACCAGCGATTTGTACTTTTAATTATTCTTAACCTTTTTGCTCTAAAAAGATTCTTAAATTTGTAGTCTTAAAATTTTAATTAAACCATGGATAACACGTCTAGAAACACTGATCTCGAATCGTTAGATTTTACAACCGTTGCAGGTGAAAATAAATTATTGCGCAATTCTTTTTCTTGGATGGCTTTGGCTATGCTGCTAACTTCTGTTTCAGCCATACTTTTTGCCTTTATGCCGGGCCTTACTTCATTACTATTGACCGAAACAGAAACAGGCATGAAACTTAGCATTTTAGCCTATGTTGTAATGTTTGCTCCTTTACTTTTTGTATTGGGAATTAATTTCGGTTTAAACAAACTTTCCTACCCTGCCTTAATTGGTCTTTTTGTTGCCTACTCAATTGTAAACGGCATTAGCTTTAGTTTCATCTTTCTAATTTATAACATTGGTTCAATCATCAATGTTTTCTTAAGCACCACCGCCCTGTTTGCCGTAATGGCCATTGCAGGTTATACCACAAAAACCGACTTAACCAAGATGGGTAGTTTATTAATGATAGGTGTGATAGGTATTGTGATTGCCTCAATAATTAACATGTTTATGCATAGTGCCGGTTTTGATTATTTAATCAGCATTTTAGGTGTCATTATTTTCACCGGCTTAACAGCTTATGATGTGCAAAAAATTAAAAACATTGGTTACGAGGCCGATGGCTCACAAACTGCTAAACTAGGCATTTTAGGCGCCTTAACCCTGTATCTCGACTTTATCAATCTTTTCCTTTTCTTACTTCGTTTGTTTGGCGGTAAAAAAGACTAGATTTATGATCTGAAAAATTAAGCCTCAGCAATGTGGCTTTTTTGTTGAATTTTTTTGGCCTACACCCCTTCTTGATGATTCAAACTATAAGTTCAGTTATTGAACAAACTGTTAATTAAGTGTTTAATTGATATATTTGTAAGTAATCGAAAGGGCTTTTTTTAGTTTTAAACTTTTTAAGTCAAAATTTGGTTACTTAACAATACATGAAAAAGTATTCTTTCATATTTTTCCTTCTTTTTAGTCTTATTGGCTACGATGTTTTTTCACAAGCCAC
>JBAXXZ010000032.1:0-10515 GCA_037127575.1 Bacteroidota bacterium
GATAACATCTGTGTTAGGATTTTGCCATATTCCTTTCAAACAACTGGCCACATGACCTTTAAAGCCCGTGGAGAATTTGATTGAAGCAAAAAGGGAGGGCTTAGCGTTTCGAATTACAAGCTTTCATTTTTTGAAAGAGTGCTTCAAGTTCAGCATTTTGAGGGTAAATTACCCTTTCAGTGATTTGACTTTTAATATTCAAAATTCGGGATTCAGTATCGGGATGTGTGCTCAAGTATTTCATCACACCAGGTATCTTTTCACCTTCTTTATTTAAAACAGTCAAAAGTTGCAACATGCCTTCAGCATCAATTTGATTGCTTTGCATAAAACGCAAACCTTCATCGTCGGCTTCAGTTTCGAGCTCTCGTGAATATTGTAACTGCTCAAATTGTTGGGCTTGATACAGAATCCCACTGCTGATGCCGCTTATATCGCCAATAACTGTGGCAATCAGGATGCTTGTGACCGCTGTTCTTGAAATGCTTTTAAGCGAATGTTGCTTGTTTACATGTGTTTGTTCGTGGCCAATTAATGCCACCCAAGCATTCAGCCCATCAATTTCTTTAAGCATGGCAGAATACACAAAAATCTGTCCGCCGGGCAAGGCAAAAGCATTTAAATACTTTGATTGAATCACCTTCACCTTAATGGGATAAGCTGAGTTGAATTTAAGTTTGGCAATAATGGCGTTGGCATAGTAAGTCGCCGAGTCGTTGGTTTGATAATCGCTGGCGATTTTTTCAGCCAAAGCATCGCCCAATTCAATTTCAGTTTTAATGGGAATGAGTTGCACCGCCTTTTCGGCCACATAGGGTAAAAAGTAATAATAGCATACCAATACCAAGGCGACAATTGTAATCACCAAGAACAAAAACAGTTTGATGGCAAACAAAGGATGCTTTCCTTGGGGTTCAATCACTTCGTCTTCGTGCCATTTTGTATGAATAATTTTAGCAATTTCACCGCTGCAAACGATGTTCTGACTATGGTGTTGACCATTTACCACTTTTAGTTGCGCGCCCGAAAATTCGCAGGATTTAAAACTTTTTATTTTCCAAATGTGTAAACTTTTATTTGGCTCGGGCAAGTATATTAACAGCGAATATTTGTCAACAACCAAATCACAGGCTGTTTCTAAAGTTGTTGCCGAATCACAAAAAACACCTTTATTGCTCATGCAGTTTCAGCACTAATTTAAATCGTAAGTTAATTCGGCGTATTTATCCAATTCCATTAAAAAAGCAGTGTCGATGGCTACTTTATTTTTTTTAGAAAACAACTTGATGCTTTGGCGGCTTTCTTCGTCCTCCACATAAAACTCTAACAAACTCTTGCCCTGGTGTTGATTAAAGAGTTGATCGAGTTTCAAAACCAATTGATCGTTGATGCTGTTTAATTTTACTTTCACCTTTATTTGATTAAAGGCACTTTTCTTCACCTCATCCAACAATTCAATTTTACTCAATTTAATTTCCAAACTACCCGGTTGGTTGTAGCGTTCCTGCACACGTGCTTTTACAAAAACAAACAATCCTTGCACCATGTATTTGTTGTATTCAATAAAATCCTTGCCAAACAACATTAACTCAACAGATCCATAATAATCTTCAATGATTAATTTCCCGAAGGCATTGCCAGTTTTGGAGGTGCGGTTTTCGAAGCCTGTAATGATGCCGCCAAAAATCACTTCCTTATTTTTAAAAGGTTCTAACCCGGCCTTTAACTGCGCACAAGTGGCATTGCAGCGGTGTTCCATCACCAAGCGGTACGGGTCTAAAGGATGGCCGCTGATAAAAAAGCCCACCACTTCTTTTTCACGGCTTAACTGCTCCAAATCAGTCCATGGTTCTACTGTCGGCAAGCTCGGTTCCGTTACCACAATTTCTTCATCGCCGCTAAATAAACTAGCTTGTGAAGAGTCGTTGCCCAAATTTTTTTGGTTGCCATATTTAATGATGCGATCGGTTAATGTTTGCCCTTCTTGATCGAGACTAAAAAACATGGCGCGGTGCACATTTTTAAAGCTATCGAAAGCACCCGAAAGGGCTAAATTTTCCAATGATTTTTTATTGATGGCTTTTGTATCTAAACGCGCTGCTAAATCAAATACCGATTGAAAGGCGCCATTGGTATTGCGTTCGGCGACAATGGCGGTAACCACGTTTTCGCCTACGCCTTTAATGCTGGCCATGCCAAAACGGATGGTTTTACCGTCGGGCATGACGCTAAATTTACCGAAACCTTCCTTCACATCCGGGCCAAGTACCTTAATGCCCATGCGTTTACATTCTTCCATGAAAAAAGCAATTTTATCGATATTGCCGCTATGGTTAAGTACCGATGCCATAAACTCACCGGGATAATGGGCTTTTAAAAAGGCTGTTTGCGCCGCCAAATAGGCATAGCAGGTACTGTGTGATTTATTAAATGCATAACTGGCAAAGGCTTCCCAATCTTTCCATACTTTTTCAGCAACAACAGGGTCGTGACCGTTAGTTTTACAACCATCAATATACTTGCTTTTCATTTTGTCAAGCACATCCTTTTGTTTTTTACCCATGGCCTTGCGCAAAGTATCGGCATCACCTTTGGTAAAGTTGGCCAACTTCTGACTCAAGCGCATAACCTGCTCTTGGTAAACGGTAATGCCATAAGTTTCTTTCAAAAACTCATCCATCCCTTCCAAATCGTAAGTAATGGCTTCACGCCCATGTTTACGCGCAATGTAATTGGGAATGTATGCTATAGGACCCGGACGGTACAAGGCATTCATGGCAATTAAATCGGTAAAATTATCCGGCTTTAAATCCTTTAAATGTTTTTGCATGCCGGGACTTTCAAACTGGAAAATGCCGTTTGTTTCGCCACGTTGAAACAATTCAAGCATTAAAGGATCGTTCAAATCTATTGTATCAATGTTTAAATCAAGGCCCTTACTTTCTTTAATAAATTGAATGGCATCTTTAATAATGGTTAATGTTCTTAAGCCAAGAAAGTCCATTTTTAGTAAACCTGCACCTTCGGCCACCGAGTTATCAAACTGGGTAAGTAACATGGTACTGTCTTTGGCCTTTGTTACTGGCACAAATTTGGTGAGTTCATCGGGGGCAATAATTACGCCGCAAGCATGTACACCTGTGTTGCGCACGCAGCCTTCGAGTTCATAGGCTTGCCTAAGCACTTGCGCTTCAATGCTATCACCTTCGGCCAATTTGCGAAAGTTATGCGATTGCTCAACCACCTCACGGCGGTCTTTAATTTTTTCCAAATATTTTTCATCGATCCCGTTTGGTTTCAACAAGGATTTTAATTCAGCCTCTAAGCTATCAGGAAACGATTTGGCCAATTTATCTGCATCCGGCAGAGGTAAATTGAGTACACGGGCAGCATCACGGATGGCGCTTTTTCCGCCCATGGTGCCGTAAGTAATAATTTGCGCTACTTGGTTGTGCCCATACTTATTTATCACATAATCAATCACCTTATCACGACCTTCATCATCAAAATCAATATCTATATCAGGCATGCTAATACGATCGGGATTTAAAAAACGCTCAAAGAGTAAATCGTATTTAATTGGGTCAACATTGGTGATACCCAAACAATAAGCCACCACGCTTCCGGCAGCGCTACCACGGCCAGGACCAACACTCACGCCCATTTCGCGGGCTTTGGTGGTAAAATCAGATACAATTAAAAAGTAACCCGGAAAGCCCATGCGTTCCATCACACTCAACTCAAAATCGATGCGTTCTTGTACTTCAGTCTTTATATCAGGGTATTTTTTCTTTGCACCTTCATATGTAAGGTGACGCAAATAATTGTTCTCACCGCGGTTGCCCTTGCCCTCATCATTTGGATCTAAATCACGCGGATCTTTAAATGAGTCCGGAATTTGAAATTTTGGTAATAATACATCTCTGCCCAATTTATAGGCTTCAATTTTCGATACAATTTCTTCGGTACAATCAATAGCTTCGGGCAAATCTTTAAAAAGTTCTTCCATAAGGGCCGGCGATTTAAAATAAAACTCGCTGTTCGGCATTCCGTTTCTAAAGCCACGGCCCTTGCCAATTGGGGTTTGTTTGAGCTCACCGTCTTTTACACACAACAATACATCCAAAGAATCGGATGAATTTTTATCGATGTAATAATTGTTGTTGGCGGCAAAATATTTTACGCCATGTTTTTTTGCAAACCTTAATAATACTGTGTTCACATGGTCTTCTTCGGGCAATTGGTGTTTGTTAAGTTCGATGTAAAAATTTTCACCGAAATTTTCCTTGTACCATAAAAAAGCCTCCTCTGCTTGTTCTTCACCCACATTTAAAATTAACGAAGGCACTTCGCCTGCCAAAGAACCTGTGGTAACAATGATGTCGTTTTTATATTGCAACAACAAGGTTTTATCAATACGCGGCACATAATAAAAACCGTCGGTGAAACCTTTTGAACTTAAGCGCGATAAATTTTCATATCCTTTTTTATTGATGGCCAAGCAAGGAATGCTGTACCCGTTATCTTGTTTGCTTTTATCGAGATGGTCTTTTGTAACATACAATTCACAACCAATGATGCATTTAATTTCTTGTTGTTTTTCGCCTGCTTTTTCGCCCTTTTCGATGGCTTCGTTATGGGCTTTAACACCTTTGTTGTGTTTATCAATGGTTTGCCAAAAAATAAAAGCAGCGTACATATTGCCATGGTCGGTTAAAGCCAAGGCATTCATTTTAAACTGTGCGGTACGCTTTATTAAATCGCCGATATTGCTTACCGATTGTAAAACAGAATACTGTGAATGGTTGTGTAAATGCACAAACTTACTTTCGATAATGGTTTTAGAAAGCGTTTTCTCATCTATTTTTGCTTGAGGACTTTCTTGTGTTTTGGATGTTTGCGCACCAAGCGATTTAAGGCTTTTTTCATGGGCCAATAATTCCCTGAGGTCCACATCTTGAAATGCAATTTGGTCAATTTCGGAAGCAGGAATTTCTTGTAGCGAAATTATTTTTCGTTTAATTAATTCGAAAAACACCTTTGCTGTTGCCTGCACATCAAATGCAGCATTATGGGCGGCTTCGAAGGAATGGTTAAATAATTTTACATACAACTCACCCAAAGTAGGCCACTTAAATTTTCCGCCTTTACCACCCGGAATGGCACAAAAGGCGGTGGTTTCATCGTTTTTAGTATCAATACTTGCTTTATTGCTTAATACATTGTTTAATCCACAACGCAACAATTCAGCACCTATAATGTTGTTATCAAATTCAATATTATGTCCGCATAAATAAACACATTTTTGCACTTGCTCAATAAAAAGTGCAAGCACCTCTTTTAAAGGTTTTCCTTCCGCCATGGCCCTTTCATTGCTAATGCCGTGAATTTGCACTGCGTTAAAGGGAATCGAATATCCTTCGGGTTTTACAATAATTGAAGCATGGTTCAATAAACGACCTTGTTGATCGTGCAGTTGCCACGCAATTTGTACCATCCTTGGCCAATTATCAAAATCGCTTAAAGGGGCATTGTAATTTCGGGGTAAACCTGTGGTTTCGGTATCGAATATGAGGAACATGTTATGGCTGCTTAATGTTAATACTTTGAGGATATCTGTAAGCCATTTGCTTAAAATTCTCCAAAAAGGACAATAAAAATACATATTCAAGTGCGGAAGAAAAGCATGTGTTGAAAAGTAAAATTCGGATGCTGAAATGCCAAAAAAAGGAATTTTATCATAAATTTCACCATTCCGTTGAAACTATTATCTTTGCAAGTCTTAAAAAAAAGTATTTCAAAAATGAACAACAAAGAAAACAAACTTCCTAAGTCGGAGACTGCACCAGTAAAGGAAAGAACAAGTGTGTTAGAAAAAATCAGAAGAAGAACCGGCCTTTTGGTTGGTATTGTTGGCCTTGCCTTGGTCATTTTTATTCTTGAAAGTTTATTGGGATCGGGCCGCACCTTGTTTGGCGGGCAAGATTTATCAACAGTAGGTAAAATTAACGGGCACAAAATTGATCGCAATGAATTTGTCGCCAAATTTGAAAGTCAATTGAACAATTATCGCCAGCGTAATAACGGTGCGGAAGTTGACGATAATGTACGTGGTCAGGTATTATCAACCGTTTGGCAACAATATGTTGTTGATTTCGCCATTATGCCACAATTTGAAAAAGTAGGCATTGTTGTTGGTGAAGAAGAAGTATACAACCATGTGGTTGTAAATCCTGAATCCAGTATTATCCAACAATTAACTGATCCAAATACCGGTCGCGTGAATGAGCAATTCTCTAATCCGGATGGCACATTAAACCTCATGAAATGGAAACAAGCAGTTCAAAACGTTACAGGTGAGTCTGAATTGGCCGTGAAGCAAATGGAAGACAATGTAAAAAACGCCAGATTTTTCGACAAATTCAGGGTTTGTATTAATAAAGGCATTTATGTCACCAAAGCGGAAGCCCAAAATTTTTATGCCAGTCAAAATGATGTTTTAAACGTGTCTTATATTCACAAATCTTACGATATGATTAAGGATGCTGATGTGAAGGTAATTGATGAAGAAATTCAAAAATACTACAGCAATAACACCTATATGTTTGCAGCCACTGAAGACACGAGAAAAATTGAATATATCACATTTAACGTTGTGCCAAGCGCCGAAGATATTAGTGCCATTGAAAAAGACGCACAAAGAATTGCTGCTGATATGAAAACCAGCACTTTCAGAGAAGACAGCAACATCATGATGAATGAAAGTGAAAACGGCTTGATTAACGTGCAAAACCTTAGCCGTAAAACAATGACCATTCGCGATTCAAGTGTTTACACTGCTGCTGTAGGATCAGTTTTTGGCCCTTATAATGAAGGCGCTTATTTTAAAATTTACAAATTGGAAGCCATCAATCAAATGGCTGATAGCGCAAGGGTACGTCATATTTTAATTGGTTTGAGCGATCCTCAAAACAACCAAGCAAAACGCAGCAAGGAACAAGCAAAAAGAGAAGCCGACAGTTTGGTGGTTTTAATTAAAGCCAAAAAAGCCAATTTTGACAGTCTTGTTTTAAGCATTAGTGATGATGCGGGCAGCAAAGCCAAAGGCGGTGATTACGGTTGGTTTGATGAAAACAAAGGTTTTGTTGAACCATTCACCAATGCCGGTTTATTAGGAACAAAAGGCAATCTTTCGGTTGTAGAAACACAATTTGGATACCACATTATTGAAGTATTGGATGTAAGTAAAGGTCATCACAAGAGCTACAAAGTGGCACAAGTATTAAAACCAATTGTTGCCAGTGATGAAACCAATCAAAAATTATTCGCCCAAGCCAATCAATTTGCCGGTGAAAACAATACAAGTGATTTATTCGACAAGGCAGTAGAGACGCAAAAATTAACCAAACGTTTGGCTGAAGACATTAAAATCAACGACCGTCAAATGAATGGTATATTAAATGGTGCTAAAGAAATTGTAAGATGGGCATTTGAAGCCAAAAAAGGTGATGTAGGTATTTTCTCTTTAACCGACAAACACATTGTAGCCAAATTAAGTGGCATCAGAAACAAAGGTGTTTTACCACTTGAAGAAGTGAAGGACCAAGTGGCAGTTAAAGTTAAAAAGGAATTAAAAGCCAACATGATCATTCAGGAATTTAGCACCAAAGCCGGATCATCAAAAGACATTAATGAGATGGGATCAAAATTGGGTATTGAAGTAAAAAAATCACCTGTATTATTGGCTAATTCTCAAATGATAGAAGGATTAGGGCGTGATGAAATATTTATGGGAACAGCCATTGGCACCAAAATGGGTGGTACTTCAAAAGCCATTGCCGGCGAAAATGGGGTATTTGTTTTAACAGTAAATGCGGTGCAAAAAGCACCTGCACCAGCCAATTATGTTGAATACAAAAAACAAGTTCAGGAGCAATTAACCGGACGCAGCGATTTCGGTTCGTTTAGTGCCATCAAAGGTTTAGCAGATATCGAAGACCGCACTTCAAAAATAGATTAATCATCTTAAAAAAAGGTATTCCAAAAAGAATACCTTTTTTTTTGGTGTTTTGCTTCAACATAAAAGATAAAAGCAATCATTCAAAATATATTTTTCTGTCATGCGTATTCAGCAACTCATCCAAGAAATAGAAAACTTTGCACCACTTTCTTACCAAGAATCATATGATAATGTTGGTTTGCTTGTGGGTGATGCGCAAACCGAATGCAAGGGCGTTTTATTTTGTTTAGATTGCACTGAAGCAGTGATTGATGAAGCCATTGCGAAGAATTGTAATTTAATTATTTCGCACCACCCGGTGATTTTTTCAGGACTAAAAAAACTAAACGGTAAAAATTTTGTTGAGCGTACTGTTGTAAAAGCCATCAAAAACGATGTGGCACTTTATGCTTGTCATACCAATATTGATAATGTTAAAGAAGGCGTGAATGCCAAAATTGCAGAAAAATTAAATCTTGAAAATTTAAGTGTATTAAACGCAAAATCAGGCGCCTTAAAAAAATTGGTGACGTATGTGCCTCCAACACATCATCAAACGCTTCTAGACAGCTTATTTGAAGCCGGTGCCGGCCATATAGGACAATATAGCAATTGCAGTTTTAACATTGAAGGAAAGGGCACTTTTAAGGGCGGTGATGGCACCAAGCCATTTATTGGGAAAGCCAATGAATTAAGTATTGAGTCTGAAATACGCATTGAGACGATTTTTCCAGCCTATCTGCAAACGGCTGTTTTAACTGCCCTATTTACCAATCACCCATATGAGGAAGTTGCTTACGACATTTATCAGTTGGAAAACAAACACTTAGGTGTTGGCAGTGGGGCATTGGCTGAGTGCAAAGAGGCTTGTACTGAAAGTGAATTTCTAAGCCAATTAAAGGACCAATTTTGCATCAAAAACCTTAAACACAGTCCGTTTTTGGGTAAAAAAATCAAAAAAGTGGCCATTTGTGGCGGAAGCGGTAAATTTTTAATGCATGATGCAATTAAAGCACAAGCAGATGTTTTTATTACAGGCGACCTTAAATACCATGATTATTTTGAAGCGGACGGAAAAATACTTTTGGTAGATATGGGGCACTATGAATCGGAACAATTTACGCCTGAAATATTTTATAGCATTATAACAAATAAATTTCCTACATTTGCAGTCCATTTATCAAAAGTAAATACAAATCCGGTAAACTATTTTTAAACACATGAGCGCTAAGATTAAAGAAAAAATAGATGCGTCTATTGAAGGTAAATTAAAAAACCTTTACAATTTGCAACTAATTGACAGTAAGATTGACCGTTTGCGTACCGTTAGAGGTGAATTGCCTCTTGAGGTAAGCGACTTAGAAGATACCGTTGCAGGTTTGGAAACACGTCTTACCAATGTTACTGAAGAAGTGGCAGAACTTGAAAATCAAGTGAACGAAAAAAAACAATCGGTTAAAGATTTTCAAGCAAATATTAAAAAATACGAGGCCCAACAAGGCAAGGTGCGTAACAACCGTGAATACGATGCCATTACCAAAGAAATTGAATTTCAAAATTTAGAAATTCAATTGGCTGAAAAACGCTTAAAAGAGGCGAAAATTGCCATCACTTTAAAAGGCGAATTACTTGAAAAAAGTAAAGCAGAGTTTGAAGAAAGAGGCAAAGATTTGTCCGCTAAAAAAGGCGAGTTAGAAGAAATTATTGCTGAAACTGAGAAAGAAGAAAAAGAATTAGTGGCTGAAAGTGCAAAAGCCAGCAGTGAAATTGAAGACCGTTTATTAAATGCATACAAACGCATTAGAGAAAATTCAAAAAACGGATTAGCCGTTGTTGCCGTTGAACGTGATGCTTGTGGTGGTTGTTATAATAAGATTCCACCTCAACGCCAATTGGATATCCGTTTAAACAAAAAAATAATTGTTTGCGAACATTGTGGCCGTGTGCTTGTTGACGGGATGTTGATTCCGGATACAGGTGTTACAGTCTAAAAAAAAAATCAATTTTTTTTTGTCAAATTAATTAATTCAATTACATTTGCACACCAAAAAAAATGGGAGCTTAGCTCATCCCGATAGCTATCGGGAGGTTCAGAGCTCAAAGAGAAAAAACTCTTACAAAAATGGGAGCTTAGCTCAGCTGGTTCAGAGCACCTGCCTTACAAGCAGGGGGTCACTGGTTCGAACCCAGTAGTTCCCACAAAGCCTCACAGAAATGTGAGGCTTTTTTATTTTAGAGATGTTTTACATTTACATACTATACTCCGTTTCAGTCAACAAATACTATGTTGGTTCTACAGGCGAATCATTGGAAGAACGATTACGTCGACACAATTCTAACCATAAAGGTTTTACGGGAGGTATTGGAGATTGGGAATTAAAGTATACAGAAGTATTTATCATCAAAAGTGAAGCCATTAAACGCGAAAAGGAAATTAAGAATTGGAAGAGCAAGGAAATGATCGAGAAACTAATTTTAAAAGCTTAGCTCAGCTGGTTCGAGAGCATCCCGACTTT
>JBAXXZ010000033.1:0-10464 GCA_037127575.1 Bacteroidota bacterium
CAATTAATTTAAAGTACTTATTGAATGCACCAATGCTAAAAGAATAGAAATTAGAGTGCGCTGGCCTGCCAAAAATAGGAGCTGAGTCGGGGTGAATTGAGAAATCAAGATTTTAGTGCATAAGAGCTTTGTGCGCAAGCGCACGTAAAAATCACGGCAAAAAAGTTAAGACTTTTTTGAGCGAGCAAGTGCGAATGCCAAGAGGCGCGTTAGCAATATTTTTGGCTTGTCTTTTTGCTTACTTTTTTGACTAAGAAAAAAGTAAGAGAAAATTTTTTTGCTGAACAAACTAAAAATGCAAAGAAAATCGCATTGCCTTGATTTTTTGTTCAACGCACAGCCTCGCTCAAATGTGCCAAGCACATTTGCCGTTATCAAGAAAAAAGAAAGTAAGAAATCAATTAGCGAAACGGGTGAGATCTTATACCGATTTCAAAGTGGAAGTTCTACTGTGTACCTTTTCTAAATTAAGCCCACTAACAGATTATCAGCCTGAAACTCTTGCAGATTGCATGAAAAAGCAGTAAGGCATAATTTATTCCGGATAGCAATGATTTTTAATTCTCAATTTTTAATTATTTAAGGTTTTGTCACCGTGCTGACGCTACTCGCAATTTTTTGCAGAAAAAGAACGCTGCAAAAAATGTGCTCAAATCCCGATTTATATCGGGACTCCATCCCTGTCGCAGCATTTTTTCTTTTTATGATGATAATGAATGATTATCTTAACAAAGTGATATCAGAAAAGAATTGAATATTTCTTAAATTTGTTTAAACATAAAGCCATGGGTGCAGAAATAGATACGCTTCGAGAAAAACTACACATATATATCGATAAGGTAGAGGACAAAAAAATCAAAGCCTTTTATACCATTTTTAAATCAGACCTAGAAAATGAAATTGGCGCTTATCATCCTGATTTTAAAAATGAAATGGAAAAAAGGCAGCGTGAATATAAAACGGATAAAGTAAAAATGGTTACGGCCTCTGAAAGTAAACAAAGGATAAAAAAAATCCTTAAAAGCACTTGAGATAATGACTCAGTTTGCATACATACTCGAACCCAGAGCACAAGATGAGTATGAACAAGCAATTAAGTGGTATCAAAAACGAAGCCAAAAAGCAGCTGTAAACTTTGTTAACAATACAGATTTCGCATTAGATTTTATTTGCCTTCAACCTTACTAGCAAAAAAATATTTTCAGCAACTTTTACGAATTAATCATTAAAAATTATCCTTACTCAATTATTTACACCATTGAAGAAAGCATTCATACAATTGTTGTTTTTTCCATTTATCATCACAAGAGGAATCCTAAAAAGAAGTATTCAAATTTGGGAAATATGATTTAGATTAAAAATTATCCTTAGTAGCTGATCTGTGCAAGAAGGCAGTGGTTAAAAAAGCGTTCAAATTATGGTATACACTAGCACTCCATCCCTGGCGCAGAATTTCGGATTTTTAGCATCTTGAAATGCCAAAAATTTAAAGATTGGTGATGAAAAATTGAGTGACGAGATTACTCTACCATTTTTAATTATTAATTTTTAATTCTCAATTTCTAATTCTCCCTACCTTCGTTTCTCAAACTTTTAAATTGTATGCAAAATAAATTAGTCGCTTTCCTTGTATTTGTATCCATCTTCAATGCCTCACACAAAGCCCAATCGGGCGGGGCGTATGAAATGTGTAAATTAATATTGACTTCAGAAGATAGTTCGGGTAACAAATTTAGCGCCGGTACCAATAAATGTTACATGGTGTTGAACCTAACAAGCGGCGATTTTTTATTGCGTGCCGACTTGTCGACATTAAAAAGTAACGATGCAAAAACCGATTCTCTGCTCATTGCCGGCAAAGAACAAACTTTGGTATTTAAAGGAAACATCAACCAAAATATTTTGGAATATAATAAAAACCAAAACGACGAGAAATTATACGACATGACTGGGATATTAAGCTTAAATGGGGCAAGTTTAACTGCTACAGCACAATTTGACCCCATTAATTTGGCCGATAAAAGTGATCCTAAAAATTACCGAATGGATTTTTTATTATCGATTGAAACCGCCAAGATGAAAATTAAAGGCTGGGAAGACAAACTCTTTAAATCATTTGTGTTTGAAGCGATGGGTGGTAAATTAAATATTCAGAATTAAATAGCCTGCACTTAGATGAAAATACAGGATTAAGCTGTTGATTCTTGGAAATAATTTTTTGAAAGCTCCAGCACAATCCCTTCTGTTATTGGTTTTTCAATAAAATCAAGAATGTGAAGATTGTTTTTTGCTTTTTGTTTATCTTCAGGATTAACGGAAGATGAAGCCATAAAAATCAGGAAACGGTCATTCACCAAATCAGAACTTTCTTCCAATGCCTCTAAAAATTGCCAACCATTCATTTCAGGCATATTAATGTCGAGCAAAATAATCACCTTTTCATGTTTTGGCTTGTTAAATTCATCCTTAACATGCATCAAGGCCTCAATTGGTTGATTGAAGGTCATTACAGTAGCATCAGGAATGGCACTTGATATGACCATTTTACAAATTAAATTATTCATATCATCATCATCAATGATATAAAACTGTTTGTGATTGCTGTTCATTTATAAAATTGTAATGTACCTATATTATACTGACTAAAAACTTATTTCACCACCAATTCTTATTGTTTTAACTTATGATGGCTGAACGAAGTCAAACTTGATTTGATTAAAGAAATTAATATTTTGTTTTCCAGAAAACAAATTTAGCACGTCATTGTCTAATTGAACAAATTAACTCTTTAACAAAACCTGATTCATGTCAGTTTTGTTGCTTAATAAACCGCCATTTTTGTCTCTATTATCATTATATGTTATTGCTTTAAATTCATGCGCGTATAATTATTGAATTATCAAGCAAATGTTCCCGTTTATGCTAAGCATTTCAATGAACTTTGTAGCATCTTAAATAAAAAAAATAAACAATGAAATACATAATAATTGGTGCAGTGGCCGGAGGAGCGAGTACCGCCGCCAGATTAAGAAGATTAGATGAAAAAGCAGAAATTGTGATTTTTGAAAAAGGCGAATACATGTCCTACGCCAATTGTGGTTTACCTTATTACATTGGTGAAGTAATTAAAGATCGCAATGCCTTATTTGTGACTTCTGCCACTTCTTTTAAATTGCGTTTTAATGTGGATGTGCGCACACAAACGGAAGTGATGAGCATTCATCCTGAAGAAAAAAACATTGTGGCTTTTAATCAGCGCACAGGACAAACCTATACCGAATCATACGATAAATTGGTGCTTTCACCCGGCGCCGAGCCCATTCGTCCGCCTTTAGATGGCATTAACAACGAAGGCATTTTTACTTTGCGTAATGTGGCCGACACCGATTACATTAAAAATTATGTATCGCATAAAAAGGTAAAACAAGCTGTTGTGATTGGTGCCGGATTTATTGGTTTAGAAATGGCCGAAAATTTGCACCACCTTGGCATTGCAATCACAGTGGTTGAAATGGGCAATCAAATTTTAGCGCCACTCGATTATCCCATGGCAGCTTTAGTGCAACAGCATATTCGGAGCAAAGGGGTTTCATTGATGCTGAATAATTCAGTGACAGGCTTTGAAAAAACCGCAGATGGCAATATTGTCATCTTAAAAAACGGCGAACACATTCACAGCGACTTAGTCATTTTATCCATTGGCGTGAAACCCGATACACGCTTGGCTTTGGCAGCAGGACTAAAAATCGGCCCTTCAAAAGGTATTTGGGTGAATGAATTTTTGCAAACATCAAACGAACATATTTTTGCCGTAGGTGATGCCATTGAGTTTGAAAATCCCATCAGCCATCAATCGATGCCAACTTATTTGGCAGGACCGGCCAATAAACAAGGCCGCATTTGTGCCAACAATTTGGTGAATGGTCCGAAACAAGCCTACAAAGGCGCCATTAATACGGCCATTGTAAAGGTGTTCGACATGACGGTGGCAACAGCAGGCATGGCATCTAAAAATTTAAACCGTTCGGGTATTGAACACTTGGTAAGCACCAATCACAGCGGATCGCATGCAGGTTATTATCCTGGGGCGCAACAAATGAGCATTCAATTGGCTTTTTCACCCAAAGAAGGTACTTTGTTAGGCGCGCAAATAGTGGGATTTGAAGGGGTTGATAAACGCATGGATATTTTGTCGTTGATGATACAAGCCAAAGCCACCGTGTACGATTTAACTGAATTTGAACATGCTTATGCGCCACCATACTCATCGGCAAAAGACCCGGTAAACATGGCAGGATTTGTAGCCGAAAATATTCTCACACAAAAATTGTCGGTGTTTTATTGGGACCAAGTAAAAGATATTTCTGCCGATGATATTTTGTTGGATGTGCGCACGGTTGAAGAATTTGAAAAAGGACACATTGCCAATGCCATCAACATTCCCATTGATGAATTACGAAATCGCATGGCTGAATTAGATGCTAATAAAAATATTTACATCTATTGTCAAGCCGGATTACGCGGTTATTTGGGTCACCGCATTTTAAAACAAAACCATTACAACAAGGTGTTGAATTTATCGGGCGGATATCAAATTTGGGAAGCTTGTGTGTTAGAGCAGGGGATGCTTGAGCAGGCGGTGCTGGCATAGGGATTTTTTTGCGCAAGGGACTGAGCGGCATGTTTGAGCTCCTTTTTAGGCGGGTTCTTTTTTCCGCCTAAAAAGAGCGAGTAGCGAAGGCCCGACCCCTAAAGCACAAGGCTTCATCAAAAATAATCACCAGCCTTTGCTTTAGGGGGTGCGCCCAAATAAAAAAAATAAAAAAAACCGTCTCTTTTCAGAAACGGTTTTAATTAGATTAAGGGTTCAAAGGATATGTAAGCTTTCGGATTGGCGTTAAGTTAAAGATTTTCAAAAATCGCTGTAAGCTCCTCCATTAAAGGTATTCGTAACATCTTTTGCCTTGACGCAAAAGAAGCAATCCCGATAGATATCGGGATTAAGGCTTCATAATATTTTTCTAAAATCTAATTTGTATTTAAGCTTGCTGATTTAAGCGCTTCGCGAGAGAGGGCAAATGTGTAGTACACATTTGAGCAAGCTTGTGTGCAGAGCTTTCACACAAGCCAACGCTTTTAAATACAAATGGATTTTAACGAAAAATCTTATGAGGCCATCCACCAGTGGGTGCTTACGTCGTAATTTCCTATATTAGCTTTAAGCCTATTCCGAATACTTTCACTTTAGGAGGTGCGCCAAATAAATAAAAAAACCGTCTCTTTTCAGAAACGGTTTTTAATTGGTAGAGATTCTGAAACAAGTTCAGAATGACTTTGTTTTATGCCTTCACATTCGCACGAATAATATTTAAAGCACCACCGGCCTTAAACCATTCGATTTGTTGCGCATTGTAAGAGTGGTTCACTTTAAATTCTTCGGCACTGCCATCTTTGTGGTTTAGTTTCACGGTTAATTGCACCCCCGGCGCAAAGCTGGTTAATCCTAATACTTCGATGCTATCGTCTTCTTGAATTTTATCGTAATCGGCGGTGTTGGCAAAAGTAATGGCCAACATGCCTTGTTTTTTTAAATTGGTTTCGTGAATACGTGCAAATGATTTAACCAAAACAGCTTTCACACCCAAATGGCGCGGCTCCATGGCAGCGTGCTCGCGCGACGAACCTTCACCGTAATTTTCATCACCCACCACAATAGTGCCAATGCCTTGGGCTTTGTACTGACGTTGCACCACAGGCACACCTTCGTAAGTTCCGTTTAATTGGTTTTTAATGTTATCGGTTTTGCCGTTATAAGCATTCACCGCACCAATCAACATGTTGTTTGAAATGTTATCCAAATGTCCGCGGAATTTTAACCATGGTCCGGCCATTGAAATATGATCGGTGGTACATTTGCCTTTGGCTTTGATCAATAATTTTAATCCTTTAAAATCTACACCATTCCATGCTGCAAAAGGATCTAATAATTGCAAACGTTTTGACGTAGTGGACACCAATACTTGTACTTGGCTGCCATCGGCTGCAGGTGCTTGAAAACCGGCATCTTCAACAGCAAATCCTTTTGTAGGTAATTCATCACCATGCGGCGCATCCAATTTTACTTGTTCACCTTTTTCGTTGGTGAGGGTATCGGTCAATGGATTAAAACCCAAATTACCTGCAATGGCCAAAGCCGTTACAATTTCTGGGGAAGCCACAAAAGCAAAAGTGTTTGGATTACCATCGGCACGTTTTGCAAAGTTGCGGTTAAATGAATGTACAATGGTATTTTTTTCTTGTTTTTCGGCACCTACACGGTCCCACATGCCTATACACGGTCCGCAAGCATTTGTAAATACTGTAGCGCCCACTTCATCAAATACTTTTAAGAAACCGTCGCGTTCAATGGTATAACGAATTTGTTCAGAGCCCGGGTTGATCATGAACTCGGCTTTTGATTTTAAATTTTTAGCTGATACTTGTTTGGCCAATGAAACGGCGCGAGCAATGTCTTCGTATGATGAGTTGGTGCAAGATCCAATTAAACCTGCTTCTACTTTTAAAGGCCAGCCATTTTTTTCGGCAGTAGCTTTTAATTGCGAAATAGGGGTTGCCAAATCGGGGGTAAAAGGACCGTTCACATGCGGTTCTAATTCAGATAAATTAATTTCGATGACTTCGTCAAAATATTTTGAAGGATCGGCATACACGGCTGCATCACCCGTAAGGTGTTCTTTGATACCATCGGCTAAAGTGGCAACATCGGCGCGACCGGTGGCTTTTAAATAACGGCTCATGCTATCATCGTAACCAAAGGTTGAGGTGGTGGCACCCACTTCAGCACCCATGTTACAAATGGTGCCTTTACCAGTACAGCTAAGGGCTATAGCGCCTTCACCAAAATATTCAATTACTTTATCGGTTCCGCCTTTTACAGTTAGGATACCGGCTACTTTTAAAATGACATCTTTGGCACTTGCCCAACCGTTTAGTTTTCCGGTTAATTTAATGCCGATTAATTTTGGCATTTTTAATTCCCATGGCAAACCGGCCATTACATCACAAGCATCGGCACCGCCAACACCAATGGCAATCATGCCCAATCCGCCTGCGTTAACAGTGTGCGAATCGGTACCAATCATCATGCCACCTGGAAAAGCGTAATTTTCTAAAACAACTTGGTGAATGATCCCTGCACCCGGTTTCCAAAAACCAATGCCATATTTATTTGATACAGAAGCCAAAAAATCATACACTTCTTTGCTTTCTGAATTAGCAATGGCCAAGTCGTTTTTTGCACCCACCTTGGCTGTAATTAAGTGATCACAATGAACGGTTGAAGGCACGGCCACTTTGGGGCGACCGGCTTGCATAAATTGCAACAAGGCCATTTGAGCTGTGGCATCTTGCATGGCAACACGATCAGGATTAAAATCAACATATGATTTACCTCGTTCGTATGCGCCCGAAGGCAAAGCGCCATCGAGGTGAGAATAAAGAATTTTTTCAGCCAAAGTGAGGGGTCTGCCCAACATTTTTCTTGCTGCTTCAATGCGTGCAGGCATGTTTGCATAAACCTGCTTAATCATTTCAATGTCGAATGCCATATAGGTGTTGTTTTTTACGTTTTAAGAAGTGACTAAATTAGGGAAATAATGCCATAAAAAAAATGCATAGAATTGAGAATTTGTGCAAAGAAGATTAAAAAAAAATCAAGAAAAATAACATTAAATTGCATGAAGGGCTTCATGATTTTTGATCAAAGCTTGTAAGTATAACATTGTAATGAAAAAACAGCCTTTAAGCCAATTATTTTTTGAAAAGGCCAAATAAATTTTGTGTGTTTTTTTATTCCCCTTACATTAACTACTTGAAACTTTAATTGAGTAAAAATGAAAAAATTTATTTACTGTATTGCTTTGTGTTTAGGACTTGTTATGTCAAAAGCCCAATATGCCCCAATTGCTGTTACAGGGTATGATGTGGATGCTGTTGCAGAAAATACATTGGCTTCAGCCTTTACTTCAACAGTGTTGGATAATCAGGGCAATATTTTATTTAATAATTTTTATGGCTCTTTATTTACGCCTACAAGTACTGGTTTGCCAAACAATGGCACCATTGTGAATGGTTTGGATATTTATCAGATGGCGCCTTATAACCAAAACAATTTAATGTTGCTTCTTCCGGGTGTTTTAGATTCTTTGCAATTTACCACCCCTGCTTCTTTTAATGGATTGAGTGTGATGAACTTTGCATCGGATGGCGCAGCCACCATGAGTTTAACCATTCGGTTTACAGATAACAGCACGCAAACTTATGCCAACATTACTGTGCAAGATTGGTTTAATGGCACAGGCGCAGTGGTTAGCAATTTTGATCGGGCATTGCGCTCAAACGGTATCCCTACTTATTCTTCGGGTAATCCGCGTTTTTATGCATCCAATTATTTTCCGAGTTGTATCAACCGAATAAAACAAATTAAAACTTTGTTGATTAAAAATACCAGTTCAACGGCTAAGCTTGGTATTGCCGGTGTATCGGGGGTTGCAACACCTGTGTTTAGCACCAATATCAGTCCTATTCCATGCGCCGGCACCATAGGTAGCGCTACTGTTTTGGTGAGCGGTGGCGCAGGACCATATACTTATTCTTGGTCAACTTCACCCGTACAAACTTCATCAGCGGCTGTAAACTTAACGGTTGGCAGTTATAACTATAGTGTAACCGATGCGGGTGGATGTGTGTTTTCGTCAACTGTGATTATTCCGTCGCCATCAGGTTCACAATTACCACCGGTTGTTCAACCATATACCAATCCAATTTGTTCGGGTCAGTCGCAAACCCTTACTGCGCAAGGAGCGAATACCTATACATGGAGTAATGGAATCAGCAATGGTGTGGCATTTACCCCTACAACCGCGGTAAATCCTTTGGTGGTGAATTACACAGTATCTGCTACTAATGCCTGTAATACAGGATCTAATTCTACAGTGGTGACCTTAACCATTAATCCAAACCCTACCATTACCGCTTCAAGTTCATCGCCATCTTTGTGTTCGGGCAATACTTTGGCTTTAAGCGGTGCCGGTTCAACAGGTACTTATACTTGGTCGGCAGGCATTAGCAATGCTGTGAGTTTTACACCTGCAGCTACTGCCACATATGTTGTAACTGGTTCGAATAGTATTGGTTGTTTTGCTTCTTCTTCCATTGTTGTACCTGTAATTATTACCCCTACAGTTGCACCGGTTTCAAATCCTGCTTATGTTTGTTTGGGTTCATCAGCCACACTTTCGGCCATTGGTGCTACAAATTACACTTGGTTACCGGGCAATACCACAGCTTCGAGTGTGGTCATTAGTCCGGCCGCTACCACCATTTATACCCTCACAAAATCAAACAGTAATTGTGTTGATGTTAAAACCATTTCCATTGTTGTTTATACCTTACCAACGGTTAACATTGTGGCGACTTCGCCAACTGTATGCGCCGGTAGTCAAACCACCTTGCAGGCCTTGTCATCATCTGCCACCAATTATACTTGGGCGCCTATTGCCTTTACAAGTTCGAACGCCTTTGTTACACCAATAGCCAATTCAACTTATACAGTGGCGGTTTACAATGGAACTTGTGTAAATACAGCGACAGTAGCTTTAAGCACTGTGCCAATTCCAACGGTTAACAGTACTTCAACCGGCAGCATGATTTGTGCAGGCGAATCGGTAACCCTTACTGCATCAGGTGCTGTTTCTTATACTTGGAATCCCGGCAGCATTGTGTCTTCAGTGGCAGTGGTGTCTCCTTCGGTACCCATGCAGTTTTCGGTGAGTGGCAGCAATAGTTTAGGTTGCAGCGCCATTTCATCACAAGTAATCATCGTTAATGCGGCACCGGTTTTAACTCTTAGTCAATCTGACCAAACCATTTGTAAAGGTAATTCGGCCACGCTTACTGTGCTTGGCGCTGCCAATTATACCTGGAGCAACGGCAGTAACAGTAGCTCGGTAGTGGTGAATCCTATAAGTGGTAGCAATGTTTATACTGTTAGCGCCATGGGTTCTAATTCATGTGTGGGTTCTCAAACCTTACAACTTGATGTATTTAGTCCGAGTGTGGCTGTGAATTCGGCATCCACCATTTGTCGTGGTAACTCAGCCACCCTCACTGCTTCGGGGGCATTTTCGTATAGTTGGACGGGCGGACCGCAAAACAATGTGTATCAGGTAACACCAAGCGTGACAACAATTTACTCTGTGGCTGCCATCACCAATTCATTTAATATCAATTGTATTTCAAGCAATACCGTGATTGTGAGCGTTAATCCTTTACCTACAGTTACAGCGGTATCATCGCGTTCTGCTATCTGTAAGTCGGAAACCGTTATATTAACAGCTTCGGGGGCATCAAGTTATTCGTGGAGCACAGGCGTCACCACAGCCAGTGTTACCATTACATCGAGTT